>JALZAJ010000251.1 GCA_030948465.1 Bacteroidota bacterium | reverse complement strand
ATAAAGCTTGTCAAAGATGCAGTGCAAATTCAGGCACAAAAAAAAGTTATTAGCAATACGATCGATCTCCTGAGATCCGAAAAAAGGTTTCGGAGTGTTGTAATTATTCCCGATGTTGATCCCGTATGATTTGAAGATTAAAAAAATATGGTTAGCGTGATGACTGTGATAATGCAAAAAGATTTCCCGAAAAGCCGTTGGTACGATAAGGAAATGTCTTTGTGGCCTTTGTTCCTTTGGATGCGTTAAACAAAGACTATTTTTAAATTTCCAAACTTCATAATGCAGTATAAAGAAAACTTTTCACTTAAAGACTATAATACGTTTGGCATAAACGCTTACGCAAAATATTTTGCTGAATTTTTTTCTGAAAAAATTCTCTTTGAAATTTTAAAAGATAGAAAAGATACAGAGAAGATGATTCTTGGCGGCGGCAGTAATATTCTTTTCACTAAAAATTTCGAGGGCATCGTTTTAAAAAATAGCATTCCCGGAATATCGATCACAAAAGAAGACGATGAATTTGTATATGTGAAAGCAGGAGCGGGTGTTAACTGGCATCAATTCGTTATGTATTGTGTAAGCAATAATTTTGGAGGAGTCGAAAATCTTTCATTAATACCAGGTAATGTGGGCGCTTCTCCCATGCAGAATATAGGCGCGTACGGAATAGAAATAAAGGATGTTTTTTATCAACTGGAGGCATTGCATATAAAAGATAATTGTCTTCAAATGTTTAAAAACGCTGATTGTGAATTTCGTTATCGTGATAGCATTTTTAAGAGAAAATATAAAGGCCGGTTTGTGATTTTAAATGTAACATTCAGGCTTCTCAAAAAACCTGTCTTTAATATTTCTTATGGAGCTATTGAAGCAGAGTTAAATAATATGCATGTTGAAAATTTAAGTATTCAGGCTATATCAGATGCCGTTATCCACATAAGGAGATCGAAATTACCCGACCCCGCCGTGATCGGTAACGCCGGAAGTTTTTTTAAAAATCCTGAAATTGATAATCACGCCTTACACGAATTAACGAGGATTGAAAATAAAGTGCCGTCTTATAAAACTGGTGAGAATAAATTTAAAATAGCTGCCGGCTGGCTTATTGAACAATGTGGATGGAAAGGCTATCGAAAAGGTGATGCAGGTTGCTACGAAAAGCAGGCGCTGGTTTTAGTAAATTATGGAAAAGCAACGGGCAAAGAAATATATGAACTGAGCGAAGAAATAATGATAAGCGTTCATGAAAAATTTGGAATTGAACTGGAGCGTGAAGTGAACATTTTATAGGAACACGTCGATCTATAATCGTCTGTATAAAAAAACTTGTTGCAGGGTTTTCTGAATTCATGAAAACAATGATCAATCTTTTTGTTAGATTGAAGGTTCGACGTTATATAACAATACATGTTCAACTTGTACGTTGTAGTTTATAAAAATTTAAACCACTTTATTATGAGAGCAACTGTTATCTGCCTGGCGTTTTTCTTCGCGTTTTTTAAATGCTTCTCTCAAAAAGTTGATCCGGGAAGTTCAGCAAAAGTCGTATATGGCGAAGTATTGTCAGTAAGCGGCCCCACCGTATTTACCGGAAATTTCGACATTAGATTCAGGGGCCAAAAAGGGTTTGGAGCCCACGGAGGACTTGGCATACTTGGCAGTGGTGGCGGAGGCTCAATTTTAGTTATTCCTCTCGGAGTAAACTATTTGGCGGGGAAGGCGCCACATTATTTTGAAGGAGGGCTTGGTACCACAATTTTAACCATTACGAACAACGCTTATTTTAGAGAATCCATTGCGGTAGTCGTACCCTCTGCAGGATATAGATACCAGCCGGCTTCTAATGGAATTTCGGTTCGTGTTTTTGTGTCTCCCTGGGTAGTATTACAGGGAGGCGTTGTTTTCGCCGGAGGATTAAGCCTTGGTTATAAATTTTAAACTTTTGAACAGATTAGATTTATAAAAAAACTTTTCAATCATTTCTTCTCTTTAAAAACTATTTGAAATCTTCTTCATCTAATTCCTCATCGCTGAAAGATTGCGTACTCATATTTAACATGCTTCCCATTAGATCTTTAAATTCAATTTTTCCTTCCACAACTTTTTTACTTATCAGCGAATACGTTGATAATCCATGCAACACAAATTCCATGAGCAATGCATTTTCTTTCGCATTAGCATTGGGGAAATGTTTTTTTACGATACCATATAAGCCATCCACTTTATAAAGTAATTGAATTTTATCTTCATCCTTTATACCGAAGAAAAGATTTAAGTGATTGCCCGAATCGAACCACCTTATGATAGCTTTATAAGGATTTTCATCAGCCGCAGTCTCTTTAGTTCTTTTCTTCTTATAAGTTTCCGGGTTAGGAAAATATTTTGCAAACTGTGTGCGAATCGCTTTCTCCATTAAATTATAAGCTACCTGGTACGGACCTTCCTGCTCTCCTTCATACACCAATTCAATTTTACCCGTAATGGAAGGAATGATCCCTGAAAGATCACTGATCCAAACCTGTGTTTCTTTTTCCTTATTCATAATCGCACGCCGTTCTGCTGCACTTACAGCATTTTCATAAGCGGCAATAGTAAGCCTGGCTGAAACACCGCTCTTCTTATCAACATATTCACTGCCGCGGGCTTCGAAAGAAACCTGCTCAATCAACCTTTTTACCAGGTCGCTGATCTTTATTTTTTTCAGTTGGTCTTCATGAAGATCGGCTTCCTGTTCGGTAATGGTTAATGCGGTTTCTATCGATGTAGGATAGTGGGTAAGTATCTGGCTTTCTATCCTGTCTTTGAGAGGAGTTACAATGGCGCCGCGGTTCGTATAGTCTTCCGGGTTAGCAGTGAAAACAAACATAATATCAAGAGGCAACCGAAGCTTAAATCCTCTTATTTGCAAATCACCTTCTTCCAGGATATTAAACAAAGAAACCTGTATGCGGGCCTGCAGATCCGGTAATTCATTGATCACAAAAATGCCGCGGTTACTTCTTGGAATAATTCCATAGTGGATCACTCTTTCATCTGCATAACTTAATTTAAGGTTTGCCGCTTTAATAGGATCGATGTCGCCAATGAGATCGGCAACGCTCACATCCGGGGTGGCAAGTTTTTCGCCATATCGCAGGCTGCGATGCATCCAGTTAACGGGTGTTTCATCACCAAGTTCCGCAATTAAATCTTTGGCGTATTTACTTAACGGATTAAACGGATCGTCATTTACTTCACTCCCTTGTACTACCGGGATGTATTCATCAAGCAATTCGGTCATTTGCCTTGCCATACGTGTCTTTGCCTGGCCACGTAATCCTAAAAACAAAATATTATGCCGGGACAATAATGCTCTTTCTGTATCTGGTATTACAGAATCTTCATAGCCTATAATTCCGGGAAACGTGATCTCTTTTTTGCTTATTTTCTTTATCAAATTTTCGCGTAGCTCTTCTTTGATAGATCTCGGTTTATAAGTACTTTCTTTTAATTCGCCTAAGGTTTTTATTTTTTGTATATCCATTTTTTATTTTTCGTTGTAAAATTTAATTCCATCAATGAAATTAAAATGTTTTTTATTATCGGTATAAAGGGAGAGATCATTGTGCATTGCAGTTGCAGCAATAAAAGCATCAGATATCTTCATTCTTTGTTAATGAATATTTTTTGAATAATGAGAAGGCTACTTCAGATATTGTTTCATTAATTAAAGCAATATTGTAATACCTCAGCGCTTTATTGAATTCTTTCCGTTAATTAATATTTTTTGCTCCATTAAATAATTCGCAAGCAGTAACTACTGATAAACAATATTTATTCTTCAAGATATTTGAGATTTGCCTGCCTGGTTTCATCGCCTTTATATGCTTTAATTAGAATGTCAGTGTCAACCAAAACGGATTTAAATGTCACCATGACTGCTCTCTTAATTTCCTCGCATCAATATCAAGATCTTTCCATTTCCCAAACAAATAAGTATGATCAATTTTTTCTATCTTCGATTTTTTTGCCGGTTTAATTGTCTTTTTTCTTCCTTTTTTTATTTTCACAGGAATCATCTCAGCTCCAAACTTTTCCAAAACATTTGAAATAGTTTCAACTTCGGCTTCCGGAATTTTTACAATATATTCTTTCATTTCATTTTATTAAAGTTACGAACTTAGCCGAAAGTTAGGGGATACCTAATACACCGTTTTTCTCTTCCCGCTTTCAAAATCTTTAAAGATAAATGCACCAAGCCTGTCGAGTGAGGCAAAGAATGCTTTACCGTTATTGGTTTCGGTAAATTCTGTAACGAATCTTTGAAGATAAGGATCACTTGCGATCATGAAAGTGGTTATAGGTATTTTTATTTTCTTGCATTGTGCGGCGAGGTTAAGGCAACGGCTCAGTATTCTCCGGTCAACACCAAAGCTATTTTTATAATAACGCCTTCCTATTTTAAGACAAGTTGGCTTGCCGTCTGTTATCATAAAAATCTGCTTATTAGGATTCTTCCTTCTTCTTAAAATATCCATTGCAAGTTCAAGTCCGGCTACTGTGTTAGTATGGTATGGGCCAACCTGTAGGTAAGGAAGGTCCTTGATTTCAACCGTCCATGCATCATTTCCAAACACTACAATATCAAGTGTGTCTTTTGGATATTTCGTAACAATGAGCTCGCTCAACGCCATCGCAACTTTTTTGGCGGGCGTTATCCTGTCTTCGCCATATAGAATCATGCTATGGGAAATGTCAATCATAAGCACGGTGGAAGTCTGCGCTTTAAAGTCGGTTTCCCTTATTTGCAGATCATCTTCATGCATGGTAAAACTATCAATACCGTGATTGATTTGCGCATTGCGAATTGACTCAGTAAAATCAATTTGCTCCAGCGTATCTCCAAAGACGAACGGGCGTGTTTCCGGATTTATTTCATCGCCATTACCTGGCTTAAATGTATTGTGATTTCCCTGTTTTGTTTTTTTGAGCTTTCCAAAAATTTCTTCAAGACTGCGTTTTCTTATTCCCTGTTCGGTTTTCGGCGTAATTTTTATTTCCCCATTTTGTTTATTTTCATCAATGTATCCTTTGCTTTTCAGGTCATCAATAAAGTCTCCGGTGCCGTATTCATCGTCAGTAAGTTTGTATTCTTTATCTAATTCGGTAAGCCAGCTCAAGGCCTCTCCTACATCTCCGCTGGTGTAAGTGAGAAGCTGCATAAAAATATCTAACAGCTTTTCAAAAGAAGATTTTTTATTTTCATTTGGATCGAACTTTGAAAAATTATGTCCAAGCATTTTAATTATTGTTGATTGTTGATAATTATTGTTTCAAAACCTCATTGCAAATTACAAAACAAAGGTACTCACCGATTAGTTCGGTTGTTAAATAAAAATCCCGCTTTTCAGGAAGCGGGACTAAAATTATTATGAAGGATTGTTATTGAGTTTTGTCATGTACTTGCGTATCCTTTCGTGGCTTGGGCATGTTATTAATTATGGGATTTCCTCCTTCGGGATTTATTACCGGAACTGGATTTTTAAAATACTGCTCCATTTGTTGCAACTGTTGTAACAACTGCTGTACAATTTGATTTTCATACGCAAGAGGTCCTTGCTTGCTTTCGCTAAGACTATTGAAATAAGTTACCTGCTGCTCAAGATCTTTACGCAACGCATCGGAAACTTTTTTAGCTAATACCGTATCACCGGCTTTATAAGCAGCCAATAGAAATTGCCCGGAGATCTGGTCTTGCTGCTGGCGCCTTGAAACCAGACCATAAGGAAAGTTCTCCTGCAGCATCATTTTGTCACACTTTTCCAACATCCTTTTTGCATCATCTTTCCTGCCATGGTCGGCCAGGTTATTTCCCACCTGGGCATACTGCATCCTGATCGTATTTAAATGCCTCCTGTTTTCTTCATCATAATAAACGCCGGGTTTATCAGCATTTCCAAAAACAAACTTATTCATCATTACATTGTAAGCCCAGTCCCTGTTAACCTCAGAATTTTTAACCGGTACAAATCTATAAGTGAGCCCATCTGTTCTAAGATATTGCTGAAAGCCCAGTTCATCGTAAGGTGATGTAAAATAAATGGGTCGTTTCCATTTATTGGCAGCCATGATATTTAATATGGCCGTTTCATTTTTCCCTAATGCGCTTTTAGGAATATCAAATGTGACTTCGTTAACTACACTATCATTTGCATTCACAGTGCCATTTCGCCTTACCAGGTTAGTATCAACCGCAATTTCTACTTTTTTAGTGGGAAAAATGTTGAGATAATCATCACCATTTTGAGCCATTCGCGTTGGGTCGTCACTGCCGGCATAGTCTTTTAGCATCGTGTAAAGATCCATTGGTTTAGACTGATCCACCTTGGCTCCCGGAGCATCAGGATAAAAATAGATGGCGTCCCTTTTACTTCCTAAAATTTGATCGGGAGTCCATAAAACGTCGATCGGATCACTTTGGTTCACCTTGTAACGAAGCTGGTTAATATACCAATCAGTGCCGAGCAAACTTGAATTGATTACTCTTACGTCACGTCGTATTCCCTGCACTTCCTGTGCATACCAAAGCGGGTAGGTGTCGTTATCGCCAAAAGTGATCAGGATAGCATTTGGCGCACAGCTTTGAAGATAATCAGTGGCGAGATCCCTCGCTAATACTTTGCGGCTTCTATCATGGTCGTTCCATTCCTGGCTGGCCATTAAAACGGGCACGGCAAGAAGGCACAATCCTGCGGCAGCATAATTTGCCATGTTGCCTTTCATGAACTTTTCAAAGAGTTCCTTTACATATAACACGCCAATTCCAATCCACATAGCGAAAGCATAAAAAGATCCAACATACGCGTAATCCCTTTCCCTTGGCTGATTCCCCGCCTGGTTGAGATAAATACTTATCGCGAACCCTGTGAAGAAAAAGAGCAGTCCCACAACCAACGTATCCTGTTTGTCCTTTTTATATTGATAAATAAGACCTAAAATTCCTAAAATAAAGGGCAGGCAAAAAAGTGTATTATGCGCTTTGTTATGTTTGATGCTGTCGGGCATTTTGCTTTGATCGCCAAGCCGTGCATTATCCCAAAAAGAAATACCTGTGAGCCAATTACCATCACGCACATTACCCATATCAACACCCTGTATATCGTTTTGTTTGCCGGCAAAATTCCACATGAAATATCTCCAGTACATCCAGTTAAACTGGTAACTTATAAAAAAGCTGATGTTGTCAGCCATCGTAGGTTTATCATAATAGGCGCCGGTCTTTTGATCCTTGCCAATGCCGGCAAAGCTTGCATAATAATCCGCATGGCCCTGGTCGTTGCTGTTATCCCACATCCGGGGAAAGAGATGCTTATCTTCCGGAGCATATTCTGTTACATATTTCTTCCCTTTTTTCTCATACTTGTCCTTTCCTTTTACATACACATCTACTGGTTCCTGCGAAGTGGGTTGCGCAGTAAAATCCTGGCCATATAATACCGGCCAATCTCCGTATTGCTCGCGACTTAGATAGCCAACCAAACTCACAGGATTATCAACATTGAACATGTCAACTGCCGGATCTGCATTGGAACGAATGAGCGTCGTATAATAAGTGGAAAAGCCCAACAATACAAATGCAAAACTCCACATTGCGAGCTTCAAAAAATTCCAGTTTCTTTTTTTGGCAATCCGAAGCATGAAATATATAATAACGCCCATCAGCACAAAAAAGAACGTAAACCCGGAAAAGAAAGGAAGCCCAAAGTCATTTTTAAAAACAATATCAAACTGGCCCGCCATTTTTATGGTCCACTGGATCATAGGAACCTGCACGATGCCTGTGATAAGACAGCCAATTACAAATGCCCAGAACGTTCCCCAATTTGTGACATTATATCTTTTAAAATAATACACCATCACAATGGCAGGAATAGTAAGTATGTTTAGTAAGTGAACGCCCACCGCAAGACCTATCAGGTAAAAAATCAGGATCAGCCAGCGATCGGCACGGGTGAAATGGCCTTTGATGCCGACTGCTTGCTCAGCAGTAACATCTTGTTCCCATTTAAGAACCGCCCAAAAAACTATGGCGGTAAAAAACGATGAGCTGGCATAAACCTCAGATTCAACAGCGCTGTACCAGAAAGAATCCGTAAATGTATAAGCCAATGCTCCTATCGCCCCCGCGGCCATTATCGAAAAAATTTGTTGGAACGAAAGAGGAGCGGCACTGCCTTTTTCAACAATTTTTCTGGCAAAATGCGTAATGCTCCAGAATAAAAATAAAATGGTGAAACCGCTCATTAACGCACTCATACTATTTAAACCAAGAATAGCATTATTTGGATTTGAAAAAGGAATCATGAAAATTCTTCCTAATAAAATAAACAAGGGAGCGCCGGGCGGATGTGGAATTTGAAGTTTGTAAGCGCTGGAAGCAAACTCACCGCAGTCCCAAAAACTTCCGGTTGCTTCCATGGTTAATAAATAAACGAGGCAGGCAATTAGACAAATGGCCCAGCCTGTAATGTTATTAATGCGTTTAAAGCTCATAATTCCATTTTAATAAGAGGGGGCAAATATAAAACTATGAACGCTACATTTCTTAAGCCCCTATTTTTTTTGTAGAAAGGAATGTTAATATTTATAAAACTTTAACGCTGAAGTGCAACCCTGCAAATCCGCTCAGGCTTGGTTTAGGTTTTATAAGTATTAAATGCGGAGCCGGATGGTTCGAAAGAAAGCTATATGTTATAGGTGCCAGGCAAAATCTGCTTTGCGATCTTAAGTGCTTTAGGATATACATCATTTTAAAGATGGTTTAATTCTAAGTTCTAAAGTTACTTTTGCGCCCATGAGAAAAGCATTTCTCCAATTGCATATAGCAATTCTTCTTGCCGGATTTACTGCAATTCTCGGAAAGCTTATATTTTTAAATGAAGGGTTGCTGGTACTTTACCGCATGTTGTTAAGCGCAATTTTGCTTGCGGCTTTATTATTTTTTACCAGGAGTTTTGTGAAAATTTCTTTCTTGAACACCCTCAAAATTTTTGGAATTGGTGGTATTGTTGCTATTCATTGGGTTACCTTCTATGGCAGCATTAAATATGCTAATGTTTCTGTGGCTGTTACCTGCCTCTCTGCGATAGGATTTTTCACTTCTTTTTTTGAACCGATAATTATGAAAAGAAGAATTGATGTCGCAGAAGTTGCTCTCGGGCTTCTGGCCATTGCGGGTATTTACCTGATATTTAATTTTTATCCTGAATATGAAAAAGGAATAATTTTTGGAATAATATCTGCGATGATGGCTAGTTTGTTTCCGGTTTTCAATAAACAAATCCTTGAAAATTTCTCACCCAAAATAGTCACCCTGTATGAAATGACCGGCGGATTTTTGGTTGTGTGTATTCTTATTCCTATCTACATTAAGTTTTTTCCAGCTCAATATTTTATCCCAACTTTTACAGATTGGATGTGGCTGCTTGTGCTGGCGTTATTTTGCACAGTTATCAGTTTTATATTGCAATTAAATGCACTGAAATATATATCTGCTTTCACTTCCAATCTGTCTTATAACCTGGAGCCTGTCTATTCAATCATCCTTGCCTTTATTCTTTTTCAAGAAAATAAATTTCTTGGAAGAGGATTTTATTTTGGCATTTCCCTCATTTTACTGGCAGTATCGTTGCAAATGATGCGTGAATGGAAAAAAAGAAAAGTGCAAAAAATAAATGAGGCAAGGTTAGGTGAGATAAACAATGTCGCTGGATAGTTTCGCAAAAGCCATAAACATTTTACTTACGCCGCAATATTTCTCCTGCGAGAGTGCCACCGCTTTTTTTACCTTAGGCTCATCGTTCTTTTGAACTTTGATGCTATATATTAATGTAACTGTGTCATATATTTTAGGATGTTCTTCTGTAAGATGCGCATCCACATCAACTTTGAAATCACTAAAATTTACTTTCATTTTGTTTAAAATGCTTACAACATCCAGCCCGGTGCAGCCCGCAAGGGAAACAAGCATTAATATTTTTGGACCAGGGCCAAGGTCATTACCACCGCCGGCTTTATCAAGATCAATCGTTATTTTATGCCCGTTGATTTGAGTCGAAAAACTCATGCCTCCTGTATGTATGGAGCTTATCACGTTATTTCCCATAATTTAATTTTGGTTGAAATAAGTTTATAAATTTTACAGGTGCGAATTTACCGCATCCGAGATTTGTTTAGCACTCATAGCTCCCGATTGGCGCCAAAGAATTTTTCCTTTTTTGAAAAGGATCAGCGTTGGTACGCCTTGTATGTTGAAGTGACCCGCAGTTGGCTGATTCTTATCGATGTCAATTTTTAAAACTCTTACAGCGTCTTTGTTATTTTGGGCAAAACGCTTCAGCTCAGGAGCCATCTGTTTACATGGCCCACACCATTCGGCATGAAAATCGACAAGAACCGGTT
>JALZAJ010000240.1 GCA_030948465.1 Bacteroidota bacterium | reverse complement strand
GGTTTGGATCGTTTATCACTCCAAGAGTTTGATCAAATGGCTGGTCAAATCCCCGGCGCCTGGTAACATATATCTTTCCATCAGGGCCTAATTGCATGTTACGCCTTAGCTTGTAGCATGTGCGAAAACAAGACACCCTATCACCCGCATTTATTTTATAAATCGTTTTTTCAATCGCAGCAGATGATCCGGCATTTAAATCCATTTGATAGATGTAATGCACCTCAGCAAATACATCCGGGTCAGTTACTTCGTAAGAAGAAAAATACAATTTACCTGCATCGGCGCTGATCTCAATATCTTCCAGTATTTGATCTACAGGAATAGAAATTATTTTGGGATTTGAAAATTTCCCATTGTTGTTATCAAAATCATAGACCACTATTTCATTAACATCATTTTCAGGTATAACAAGCCGTTCTCCATTGGCAGAAAATTTAATATTACCAAAGCCGGCATCAAGCTTTTTTAAGGGCATTACCGATGCAGGTACCGGCGTTATAACCGGTATGGAAGCTACTCCCAGTGCTGTTATAAGAAATGAATAAAGGCCTCCCGGAGAATGTGTCGTGATCCAGGTATCTACCTGGTTACAATGAGCTGTGCCGGCAATTACGTGTGAAGTATTGGAAAGTAAGGTGGTATAAAAAAACTTGTTTGCAGGCGTTGGGTACACAATTTCTCCCGTGTCTGTTGGTAAGTATCTGTTTGTAGTAAAATACTGCAGCATAAAAGGATTTGTGCCATCGCTATCTTCCGCGTCAATTCCAAAAATATAATACAAAGAATCGTTTGCTATATAAGGAGTAATTAATGGTATAACATTAGTAGTCCAGGGCCACCATTTATTATATTTTGTAAGTAACGTATTTGTTCCATTCCACACCATGAAGCCGTCAGTGTAAAAAAGAAGATCTCCGTTTTTTGTACAAATAGATGACAAGTAATACGGAGGCACTGCGCCAAACCCACGGGACCTGGAAGCAATGGGGGAAACGGGATTTGTATTAAAGTTTAGCCCGGTAGCATCCCCGAATGTCCATACATTATTTCTTTTCTGCGAATAGGCGTGTACGTGAAAAAAGTACAAAAAAAGTAAAGTTATATAACCTTTAATCATTCATTTTTATTATACTGCCCAAGGGACAAAACAGTGAATTAATTTATAGGATCAAGCGCTTAAATACAATTTGTAAAAAAGCTACGATTACGCCAATTAGCACGAATTTTCTTTTGACTTTTATACTATAATCGCCATCACTCTGAACTTAAAAATTGAAATTCGATCGAAGTGCCTGATCCTATTAATTTATATTGAAAAACTCATTAATTTATTTTTTTTATATAGAATACAAAATCCAAAACGTATGATTTCAATTGCAACAAATCCCTTTTGAGATCAATCCAGGCTAATTTACTTTTGTACCCATTCTACCTAATCCTAAACATTTTTATTACCATTAAAATTTTTTAAATTAAATATCCAAATGAAATTACTTTCAATATGTAAATTACTTTAATCGTGGGAGAAATCAGGATAGTTAAGGCGGTCAGTATGCAAATGAAATCGAAAGATATAAATCATGCAATTGATTGATCTTTCTTTTATAAAGGGAATTTAAAAAGTTAAGGGGGATTTTTTTTATACATCAATCAAAACCTTTCACGGTTATCTATTCATACTTTTCTTGCCGCCAGCTCGCTTATCAAACTGGCTACAAGCGACGTCCATCCCGTTTGATGGTTTGCACCAAGCCCGTTACCATTATCTCCGTGAAAATATTCATAAAAAAGAATTAAATGCTCATTGCCGGGTTGCTGATAAAACCAATTATCCTTACCATAAATATTGCGCTTTTCGTCTGCATCTTTTTCGAATAAACTAATCACTCTTTTTGACAGCTCATCGGCTACCTGGTTAAGATTCATTAAGTTTCCTGAGCCGGTTGGGCATTCTATTAAAAGCTCATCACCATAAAACTCTCCGTATTTACGAATAGATTGAATCAGAATATAATTTATAGGAATCCATACCGGTCCGCGCCAGTTAGAGTTTCCACCAAAAAAACTAGATGTGGAATCTCCGGGGTCATATTGAATGGCATATTCTACGTCATCGATATGCACCGAATAAGGATTGTTTTGATGATATTTCGACAAAGCCCGGATGCCGCCCGGCGAAAGAAATTCATCTTCATTCAGTAAGCGTTCCAGAATGTTTTTTAACCGGTCCTGCTGAACGAGGGATAACAGAAGTTTTTCGCCGCCCGCATGCTCTTCATTGGGCCAAAACCGGTCGTTTCTTTTCCGGTATTTTTCAAACCAGGTGCTTCTTTTTCTAAAATCAGTAAGCTTATCAAGTACATTTTTTTCAATAATAGAGACGGCAAATAAGGTGGTTATTCCTACAATGGATTGAATGCGTAAATGAACTGCGTTTGTTCCCGCTTTGGTTAAGATATCATAAAAAAACTTGTCCTCGTCATTCCATAATCCATGAAGATTAAGAGCTTCTGCTATCAACACAAAATGTTCAAAAAATTTAGTGGCCGTGTCTTCGAAAGTTTCATCAACCATGGCGATTTCCAATGCCATATCCATCATGTTAAGGGCATACATTCCCATCCAACTGGTGCCATCGGCTTGTTCCAGGCGATGGTTGCCGGGCGTTTCAATGCTCCTGTTAAAAACCCCGATGTTATCTAACCCAAGGAAACCGCCCTGGAAAATATTATTGCCGCCGGCATCTTTCCGGTTGATCCACCAGGTGAAATTAATGATGAGCTTTTGAAAAATTCTTTTTAAAAAATTGATATCTCCCTGGCCTGAATTGGATTGTTCGATACGATAAACCTGCAGCGCCGACCATGCCTGTACGGGCGGATTTACATCGCTAAAATGCCATTCATAAGCCGGTAACTGGCCATCGGGTTTCATATACCATTCTCTCATGATCAGCAGCAATTGATTCTTGGCAAAGCCGGGATCGCACATCGCCATCGATATGCAATGGAACCCAAGATCCCACGCGGCATACCAGGGATATTCCCATTTGTCGGGCATTAAAATGATGTTCTGATTTTTCAGGTGCTTCCATTCATGATTGCGCCCGTTGAGCTTGCCGCTATTCACGGGTGTAATGCCATCGCTGGTAGTGAGCCATCTTTCTACATCGTAATGATAAAACTGTTTGCTCCAAAGTAAACCGGCCAGCGCCTGGCGCTGAATATTTTTTATGTCATCGCTAATATTTTCCGGAAGAATGGCATTATAAAATTCATCCGCTTCGGCCTTTCGTGCAGAAAATATATTTTCAAAACCTTCTTCAAAGCCATTACTTAATTCCTTATTTGTTAGTCGCAGGTAAAGTGTTTTCGATTCACCGGCACCGATAGTTAAGTCATATACAGGAGCAAATTTTGTCCCGGATGTGCTCGCACGAAGTGACTTCACATTCTTTTTTCGTATGATGGCGTCATGAAATGCATCCTTTACAAATGGTGTTGCATTCGCCTGGCCGTTCACCTTTTGCATATTGGTTTCATTTTCCGTATAAAAGGTTGCCCTCGTTCTGGGAAAATATAAGTAATAAGTTCCCAATCGCTTATGGCTGGCTTTTACGGTTGTCTTATTATAATCAGTAATAAGGGGCTTCTCCACAAGTCTTTGATTACTTACGCGGTTATAAAACCACAGGGTAGGCAACACCGTTATACCCGCACTTTCTGTATAGCGGTTATGAATATTTATTTTAATAAAAATGTCCTGGGAATCTTGTTTTGCATAGGTTATGCAAACGTCAAAATACTGGTTATTGTCAAACGCTCCGGTATCCAGTATTTCGTATTCAGGTTCATCTTTAGATCGCTGGCTGTTTTCTCTTTGGAGCTCTTCATACGGAAATTCGCGTTGCGGATATTTATATAAATATTCCATGTAGTAATGGGTGGGAAGGTTATCGAGATAATAATACAATTCCTTTACATCTTCCCCATGATTGCCATCACTATTTCCGAGGCCAAAAAGCCTTTCTTTTAAAATGGGATCTTTCCGGTTCCATAAGGTAACTGCGAAGCAAAGATTTTGAAACAGGTCTGATATGCCTCCAATTCCGTCTTCTCCCCAGATGTAAGCTCTGTAATGTGACTGGTCAAAGGGGAAGTAATTCCAGGCATCCCCGAAATGTCCATAGTCTTCACGCACCGTTCCCCATTGCCGCTCGCTAAGGTAAGGCCCCCATTGCTCGAGAGGCACTCTTTTGGGCAGGTTGTCGGCAAGGCGCTTATGTTCTGCTGTCATTATATTTTTTTTGGATCACCGAAATGTTTTTGTTCACTATAGTTTATGATACCATTCCTATACAAGCAATCCATAAAAATTTGCAACAAAATCCAGAACACCTGAATTTAATGCAGTAACATTTTAAGCCGATAAAGATAAAATAGTTAGCCGGAATAAATTACAGGAAAGTTGGAAGATCATTTTAATGAAAGGGTTTTGCATAATTTTTTTCACCGGAAGTAACAGGCACCGCTAAAAGATTTTCCTTTGGTGGTATAGGACAATTATATCCTGTAGTATAGGCGCAATAAGGATTATAAGCTTTATTAAAATCAAGCGCTATGGAATTGTTTATTATATCGGAGCTATAAAATTCAAGGTAACGTCCTCCTCCATAACTTTCAAATCCTGATGTGGCATCGCCGAATGGTACGAATAAATAATTTTTATATTTCTTCTCTTTCATTAAGGATTCAGATTGGTAAACATATAAATGCAACAATGAATTCTTCAGGGTAAAAGTGAGGAGGCCGTAAACGAAATAATGTTTTTTCGTACCTGATGACGTATTCATTTCGAATCCTTTTGTGTCTTTAATTCTTTTAAATGCAGCCAATATCCGGTAGCTTTCATCGATACCGTAGAAGTGGATATAATTTCTGTCTTCTTTGCCAACTGCCTCATGCGTGTTGATATAATTTTGCTGGTAAGAAATTATAGAATCTCTGTATGTTTTATTTTGCGCAACGGTATTTTGAAATAATAAAATCGACAGTACAAATAGGAAATTACATGTTGTAAACACTTTTGATTTTATCTGCATCTCATAAAATTATAGGAAATGTACTTACGGTGATTATTGGTAAGCATTTTTTTAAGGATCTGAATAATTAATGCTAACCGGATACCCACGTGAATGCCTTGATATCCGAAACTCGTATATTAGCCATTTGCTTGTTGATCATCTTTTCGACTCATCCTATTGAGATTCGTCTCATGCTGAATTTTGGATTGTTTCAAAAAACACAATACTTTAGTGCTGCAATTCTGTTATAGCGGGCTACCCCACCCGTTATCTCTTATCTCCGTTCCCTTAAAAACCGATGGACAAACTGATGAACAAGAAGAATAATGAGGAGATTATTGTTTATACTTATTCTGCAAAGTTTTCTTACAGGCAATTTGCGCTGCCAGTCGTTTACCGTTGACGACCTGGTGAGTCTGGCCACTATGCCATCAAAGAATATCGACCGGTTTATGGGTAGAAACGGTTTTACCATCTCCGGAAACAAATGGAATAATGACACGACCGGAATCCACTTCATTGAAAAAGTTAAGGGAAATAACAAGGAGCTGGTACCAAAAATTACGATAGATATGTATTTGAAGGATGACTCGAGATATTTTTGTTTCCGTACCCCATCGCTAAGTGAATACCTCGATGGACAAAAACGATTGGTGAAAAAAGGATTTGTGTACGATGAAAAACAAGAGCCGGGAAAAGGAACGCCTATGCTTTTTCAAAAATGGAATCTTGCTATCCGGACAACATCGGCAGTGAAAGATGAAGTTCCTGAATACGAATTCTTACTTCAGGAAAAGAAAATCCCTTTATCCATCCGGTACGCGGAAGATCTTCTAAAATTTGATTCTCATGAATTCCTGGTTAGTTTTTTTGGCGAGCAAAATGTAAAAAAAGATCTTTTTTATTTTTCAGAAACAGAATTAAAAAAATGTTCCGTTTTGTTTGGCAGGAGCAGCCGCCAGGTAGTTTTTGTATGGAATGACGAGAACAACCTTACGGACCTTGCGTACATTCTTGTAAGTAATATTTTACCTACGGTAAATACTCCAAAGCCTGAGGGGCTTGTAAGCAATAATGAATGGAAATTGCAAAATGGTATGCATCCCGGTATGAGTATTAAAGATCTTATTGAACTCAATGAAAATGATTTTGAAATTTATGGAAATAAATCGGAGCTGGGATTGATGATCAAACCCGGCGGCAACGGAAAAATCGATTTTAAAAAAACAGCGGTAATGATGAGTTGCGCGAATTGCAATAATGATAAAATTTTTGAAAAGCTGGAAGTGAGTGCGCTGGATGTTGCAAAAGAAAATCTACCCATGTATGTTTTTGATATTATACTTTATCCCCCACACCGTTAGTTGCTTTAACTCCGGATATTAAAAAATAAACATAGGGTGCCCCCAACCATCAGCAGATTTATTTGTCTAAATATCAAACTCCCACACGGTTCTATATGCCCCATTTTTTTCAATATAAGTTAAGAAGGCATTGTAAAACCGATCACCGCCAATAGTGGCGCTGTCGCCAATTACAAATAATTGTTCCTTTGCCCGCGTGATGGCCACATTCATTCGGCGGTAATCTTTCAGGAAACCAATGTCACCATCATCATTGCTGCGAACCAGGGAAAGAATGATGATCTCTTTTTCCTGGCCCTGAAAGCTATCAATGGTGCTTATACGCAGTTGCGGAGGCAACACATCTTTGGCCGCAGTCACCTGCCCGTTATAAGGAGAAATAAAAGCAGTGC
The DNA here is from genome assembly GCA_030948465.1 of Bacteroidota bacterium. Classification (GTDB taxonomy): domain Bacteria; phylum Bacteroidota; class Bacteroidia; order Chitinophagales; family Chitinophagaceae; genus Ginsengibacter. The sequence goes on along the minus strand of JALZAJ010000240.1, from coordinate 4,854 downwards.
GATATGGATCAAGTTTTTCGGCATCGATAAGTTTTTGAGTAATTAATAATTCTCCTTCGTTTTGTAAGCTCATGCCATTGCTTCCAGCTACCTCGTTGCAGCCGGAACCGGCTGTGTCAATAAAACTTATATGGACTCCTTTATCACTAAGGCCGGGCGCCGTTCGCAGTAAGCCATTGTAAAAATAATTTCCTGAAAAACCTGCGATGGATTCACGCATGCGGTATTGTGTATCGAGCAGGAAGATATAAAAAACGCTTTCTACACACACTTCTAAAATGGATTTATTTAATCCCATTTGGGCTGCGTCGTGACTAAACACCGTAGGCGGCAACTGAAGGTGATCTCCCGCCAGCACATATTTGGCAGCTAACGGAAAGATGCACCAGGCCAGCGGTTCGATACATTGCCCGGCTTCATCTATCACCAGGGTTTGAAATGGCAGGTGGCTGATTTTCGCATCATGTAACCCGATGGGAGTGCCCAATATTACCTGTGCTTCTCTGTATAATTTTTCCTCATTATAACCCTGTAACTTTTTTATATCGTTACGGATATTTTTTACTTCCCGGAACAAAAGATTGCGTTGTTCCCTTTCGGCTTTTCCAAAGCTGCGCTTATATTTTAATGCCATCCTTCTAAACTCTTCGGCTCTTTTTTTAAGCTCTTTTATTTCCTTTTGCTGCTTTGCATCGGATAGCTTACCCTCAGGCGTATGCGAAAATATTTCTTCATCCACTTTACTGGCATTGCCTACTCTCAGCACAAGCAATCCTCTTCTTATAAGTCCCTTCGCAATATTATCCACAGCCGTATTGGAGGGCGCTGATACCAACACTTTTTCTCCCGCTTTAATCAGTTGAACAATTGCTTCAACTAAGGTGGTTGTTTTACCCGTGCCTGGCGGCCCGTGTACAATGGCCATATTTTCATTTTGAAGAATTGCTTTAACCGCCTGCCGCTGGCTTCCATTTAATTGTTGATTGATGAATGTTAGGTCAACAGGTTTTACATCAGCGCTTTTTTCTTTGGAAAAATCTCCATGCAATTGCCTGAAGAGTCTGAACAATTCCTTATTATTTTCAAGGTGGTTCAGCACCGTTTTCATAATGGTTATCGTACGCTGGTCAGGCGCCAGCTTTATACCGGTATCATCACCCTCAATCCATTCAGGAAAGTCGGGAGCAAACAAGCGAAACTCTCCTACCCTTCCATCGAGATTTATGAGAATGCCTTTTACCGGTTCTTCACCCGGGGTAAAACATTCAATAGCAGCGCCGTCCCTGAAATGATTAGTATCCGCAGGAAAAGGAAGCCTGAAGCTGATCTCCGGGTATTCAGCATAGCCAAAGGTTTTACGGGTAACAATAATGGGATGTAATGCGAGCCCTTCTGCCTTCAATGATTTTAAGGTATGTTGCTGATCAAGCCTGAAACGTTTTACTTCTTCTTTCTCTTCCGCAGCGATGGCAGTCAATAATTGAATAAGGTATGGATGTGTTGCCTGCATGTTGTGAAAATACTTCTATATAACTTGAAATCTCCACGAATCCAAGAAGATTCGCGCAGACACTCTAAATTCAAAGGCGCTCAATGAAACCTTCTTGGTTTTCCAGCGCTTCAATAAACTTTCTTTGTTTGTTATCGAAGTGTTCACATAAACCAGGAAGTTTTTTAAGGGCACTTTCAAATTAAAAACTCTCCAAAGAAACCTTCTTGGTTTTGGCGAAGTTCCGGAGTACTTAGAATCATTGTTCTCAAAACACAAGGCTATACCTTGGTGGGATACTTAGTTGCAGCAACAAATCAATTCCTTTTTTTGCTGTTTTTTTTTATCGATTAAAATGGTTCAGGGAAAAAATGGTTACTCAACTTTCGTAAACCGGAATGAATAATCGAAAAACTAAAATACCCAATCAGCTCTGAGAACTTGACAATAATGAAATAAGTTCGTCTGCTACTATTCACTCCAATAAAAAAGTAAGATCTTCTCCATTCTCAAATTGCTTTATTATTGGCTCAGCATTATGTTCGCTCGCGGAAAATAATACCCCAGGCTGATTACCAATAAACTTCAATACTGATTGCTGCAATTGCAAAGCCGTGCCTTCCGGTAATCCAATAACTTTTTTCGAAGGATTCATAGTTATAAATTCAAACAGGCGCTTGTTTCGGGTTTCACCATTAAAGCCTTCGGGCGCCTGGTTGTAATAATGAGGATTTATCTGAAAAGGAAAAAATTCCAATGCTTTAAAACTTTGCGGCTGTATTATGGGCATGTCGTTAGTGGTGCCAATGGTAGGCGCTGTGATGTTTGCGCCTGCACTCCAGCCAATATAGGGTGCGCCTGCATTTATTTTTTCCCTGATCATTTCCAGGATACCTCCCGCATATAAATCGTGTAAAAGTTTAAACGTGTTACCGCCGCCAATCATTATCACATCACATTCGCCGATGACGGTTTTTGCATGGGTATGATGAACTTCGAAAATGGTATGTGGTATTTTTTTTAAAGCAACTCTAACATCATTTAGATACACCTCATAATTATTACCTGCTAACGCAAAAGGGATAAACGCAATTTTTAAAGGCTTGTCTCCAAGAAAATCTTTTATTATATCCGCCGCAGATTCCAGGTAGGATTCATTGCCCGAACGGGAACTGCTTAAGGCAAGAATTTGTTTTGATGACATAAAAATATTAAGGCGAACAAATTTATACTTATTCCTGAACTTACATCTTCAGAAGGATTCACTTCTTCCAATAATTTACATAGCACGCCGCAGATATAAACTTTGACAAAAAGTTTTTTAGAGTGATTATGATTCGATAAAACCTCCGTTCGATTATAAACCGTTTGGAAAAAAAATTATGGAATAAAATCATTCATGTATCTAATACCAAAACAAAAACATGGATGCCAACAACATTTTAACTGCTAATATTCTTGACATTCTTTTTGACGGAAAGAACAAAGAGTATGGTGCTTACGACCTGCGAAAATCTTATAACAAAAGGGTTTCAATTTCTCTTATTATTACGATTGGAATAATTGCGATCTTGCTGATAGGCTCGGTAATTGCAGGCAACTATTCTCCTAAAGATTTACAACACATAGAGGGCCCGGATGTAGTGATTAAAGCCTTTAAGCCCGTAGAACTTCCACCCCCGCCGCCGCCTCCCCCGATATTGCCGCCTCCACCACCTGCAGCAGCTTCCGTTGCTTATCTTCCGCCTGTTATAAGTAAAGATAAAGATGTAGTAAATCCTCCGCCGGAGATCCGGGAAATATTGAATGCAACGATTGATGTAAAAACCGTGGAGGGAAATAAAAATCCTGATTATATACGGCCGCCGGAAAATCTAACTGGATCACAGGTATTGGCAACGCCCGTTGCGAAGAAAAAAGAAGATGTTGAATTTTTTCCAATAGAAATAAATGCTTCATTTCCAGGAGGCGTTGGCGAATGGACAAAGTATATAAAAAAAGAAATACAAAGAAATAGCGATGAATTTACCGAAGCTGATTTTGGAACATGCGTTGTAAAATTTATTGTCGATAAAGCCGGTAAAGTAAGCCAGGTGGAAGCCGTAACTATGAAGGGCACTAAGCTTGCAGACATTGCCGTAAACGCAATAAGAAAAGGGCCTGACTGGATTCCGGCGCGTCAAAATGGAGCGTATGTAAATGCCTATCGTCTTCAGCCGGTTGTTTTAAAAAATCCTGATTAGATAAAATGAATACTTTTTAGCTGAGCTTAAAATTGATGTTTTCCATTTCAATTAGCATCCACTTCGTGCTGCAATTCACGGGTTAACTCCTCACTTAATTCGGGCCTGCCATGAAAAGCTGCAGGTGTATTATGGTATAGAGCAATTTTGAAATCTTCCTGTTCCTTTTGTATGATTAAAGTTTGAATGGCATTTACTTCTTTTTTAATGGTTGACTTGCCGGGCGGCACCATTCCTGCTACTGCACGAAGAAAAAAAACAGTTGGTGACAAGGGCCGGAACTCTCTTATAATACCAACGAAAGAACCTACTTTATGATCCGAAAATATTTTACTTAGCTCATCTTTGATTTCCTTTTTTCCATTCATTTGGCTGCCATCAAACCCAATTACATTTCCATCATTTGCAAACAAGTTTGCAAAATCAGTTGCCTTATTATTGTTCCAGCTTTCCAATAAAGTTTTATAAAGGGATCGAACTTTACTTTCGATATTTTGATCCGGTGAAGCTTGCATATTTTGATTTTAAAACTTTTAACGAGGTGGTAAAAATTTTTTTTTGAAATCAAAAACCGCCTGGGATGATCCATTCTTTTGAAGGAAGATTAATTTGCTAATGGCTTCTTCAACCGTTGGATACCGGCTCTTCGGTATCCACCATAAGGCAGTATAAATTTTTCCAAATTGTTGAAACCATTCTCTCCGGCGTTTCAAGAATTCAGCATGAAAGGTTTTATACATAAAATTTTCCAGGGCTTCAATATCTTTCCAAACTGATACATTAACGATCACTTGCTGATCATTGAATGGATTGAGATTAGTTGCATTATTATTTTCATCTTTTAATCTCCAGACAAAACCATCGCTGCTTTCCGCCAACGCATTTACCTTATCTAAATTATCAACGAACTCTTTCATTACCGGATCATTGATATTGATTCCTTTCATTCGTGCAATATTGATTTCGGCAATTTCATATTCAATCATGTCAACCATTTTTTTTTTATCCTGATCTCAATTTGTTTTAGTTATAAAGTCTGCATGTTTACCTTATCGATGTTCAGGTTTTTCAGAGCAATGTTTTTTCAAAGCATACACTGTTTTCGATTCCATCATACGGCCC
>JALZAJ010000222.1 GCA_030948465.1 Bacteroidota bacterium | reverse complement strand
GTTAAACATGCCAAAAAAAACAGCGATCATATTTTTGAAGTGAAAGATTCAAAAGAAAAAAATTATTATTCTAAAAAATTGATTCTGGCAACTGGCCTTACCGATAAAATTCCTGAAGTAAAGGGAGTCGAAAAGTTTTACGGTAAGTCCTTATACCATTGTCCCTATTGTGATGGCTGGGAAAACTGTAATAAGGTGATTGGAGTGTATTCTAAAGGTAAAGGAGGAATTGATGTTGCCTTAACACTCACCTCACTCAGCAAAAAAATTACATTGTACACCGACGGCGAAAAATATATGAGCAAAAAAGACAAAGAATTATTTATCAAAAAAAATATATCAATAATATATGAACCCATAAGTTCTTTTGAAGGAAATGGTAAACAAATAAAAAATATTGTTTTTAAAAATGGGGAAAAAGCGGTTTGTGAAGCGCTGTTTTTTTCAAACGGATATGATGTGCAATGCCATCTCGTTGAAAGCCTTGGGTGCAGTATTGGTAAAAATAATCTCGCGTTGCCTAATAAGTTGCAACAGACAAATATTGCCGGGCTGTATGTTGCAGGCGATGTTTCAAAAGATATTCATTTTGTAGTAGTAGCTGCTGCCGAAGGCGCCAAGGCTGCGGTGTACATAAACAAAGAATTACTTGAGGATGATAATCAGGAATAATACACCGGAGCAATAAAGTAGATTTGGCTTACTGTTTTTCTTTTAAAATATGTATAACTAAAGAAGTTACAAGCTTACCAATTGCTTATTTGAAAACTCCTTGATCGCCTCACCTAAATCAAAAACTTTTACGCTGCCATTTAATTGAGCATGTATCAACGAACTGACAGCGGCACTTCTATAGCCACCGGCGCAATGCACTGCAATAGGTTTGCCGGAAGGAATTTCATTCATACGATTTCTTAACTCAGGTAAGGGAATTGAAATACTGTTAGGAAATATTTTTTCCTGCTCAACTTCTGAATCATTTCTCACATCAATTATCGTGTAGTCATTTACGTGAGCTCTAAATTGGTTTAGATCAATATTTTCTTCTTTAACGCCCGCTTCTTCTATCACAAACGCTTCTGCAATTTGTTTCTCATAACCGATTGAGGCAGTTCTTTCCATCATTTTTTGCAACTGCTCCTTGCTTTCCCCCGCGAGATAAAATGATTCATGCGGTTTTATAATACTTCCAAGCCAGGTTTCAAATTTTCCTTTCTCCATTAGATTGATTGAATGCGGAAGGTGTCCATTTTTAAACGCCTTTTGTTTCCTTGTATCAACTACCCAAACTTTTTCATTCAAAGACGGATCCGTTTTGTGATTAATATTTTGGGCGATTTTAATTTTAGAAATACTATCCCCGAAGGGGGATGCGCCTGTTCGGTTAAGCGCTACGTCGAAAGGAAAATATTGAGGAACAAAGGGCTGGTCGGCCAGCAGATTTTTTACAAATTCATCTTCAGAGGCCGGCTGCAACGACCAGTTAGTTTGTTTTTCTTTACCAAGCGTACTGCTGCTTTCTTTACTTAAATTTTTACCGCAAAGTGTGCCGGCTCCATGCGCCGGGTACACAGTGATATCATCCGGCAACTTCATCAGCTTGTCTCTTAAGGAATGATACATTTGCTTTGCCAGATCCTCTCTTGTTGCTTGTATATTTCCGGAACCCTCTCTTAAATCGGGCCTGCCGCAATCACCAAAGAATAATGTATCGCCGGTAAATACTGCCCTTTGCTTTCCGTCATGTTCCAAAATAATTGAGATGCTGTCGGGCGAATGGCCTGGAGTATTTAAAGCGATTAGGTTTATTTTTCCCAACTTTATAAGTTGCCCTTCATCAAATGAAGTATGGGGATATTGTGCATCCACCAGTTTGCTTGTGTAAATGATCGCACCGGTTAGTTCGTGCAATTCCAGGTGGCTGCTTACAAAATCCGCATGCGGATGAGTTTCTATAATACCTGTTATTTCCGCAGCGTTTTCTTTTGCATAATTTAAATAAGGTAAAGGGTTCCTGGCAGGATCTATCAGCATAATTTTCCTTTCACATTCGCTAAGAATAGCATAACTAAAATGTGAAAGGTTCTTGTCTTCAAATTGTTTTATCTGCATAATCATTTTTTATTTTGCAAAGCTCCTTTAATATTTATAGTTAGCTGGTGACTGTTATCACACAATTAAAAAATAACAATTGAAAACTCTGCCTGCGATTGTATCAAAGCATGTGTGCACACCGGTGATTTATTTCAGTTGCTTATTTTTTAAAGTCTTAGTGAGGAAGCCTATCCCTAAGAAATCCATACATCCACGTACCTGCAATGGCGCTTAAAATAGTGACGGCAGTTACTGTAATTCCCGCTCCTAATTGTGCAAACAGCGGACCCGGGCAGGCACCAGTAATGGCCCATCCAAATCCAAATATTAAGCCGCCATAAATCTGGCCCTTGTTAAATTTTTTTTCCGGAAGCTCTATGCTATCCCCATGAATAGTTTTGATCTTAAACCTTTTTATAAGCCATACTGAAATAATACCGGTAACCACAGCCGAACCAATAATTCCATACATGTGGAAACTTTCAAGCCTGAACATTTCCTGGATGCGAAACCAGGAGATCACTTCAGATTTTATAAGGATCACGCCAAAAAATACGCCCATGAATAAGTATTTCAGGTATGCATACCAGGGCTCGTTCCTGCTGCGTTCGCCAGGCACATCAAGAGACCGTACTTCAAAATCTGTATTACCTATGATCACCGCCTTATTTTTTTTATTTATTATTTGTGTTGTCATAATTAGTTTTTTAAAATAAAAGGCATAATAAGATTAGCCATAATAAAACCTCCCGTCATGAAAGAGATGGTAGTAATGAGCGAGGGCAACTGCAAATTGGATAAGCCCATAATTGCATGTCCGGAGGTACAGCCGCCGGCATAACGGGTGCAAACCCTACCAGGAAGCCTCCGAAGATCATAAAGAAAAATCCTTTAAAAGTAAGTAGCGCGGGCCAGTTAAATATTTCTGCGGGCATTAATCCTTTTTGATGCTCAATTCTGTAACTGCTCAAATTCTGCAGCCAATTTTGGGTTTATGTTCACAGGGTTGGGATTCATAAGAAATAATGTGACCGCTGCTGCACCGAGAATAATGCCTGCCAAAAAAAATGAGGTTCCACGTTTCTTTTTTCCAACTTTACCGGAAGAACGAAATGTTAGCAGGCATACACGCAGCACACACGTGACGCAGGGAAGAGGAAATACCCAACGTTTTGTTACCCAATATCAGCAAAGCCGGAACGGTTAATCCAATTAAAGGACCGGCTATATACCAGGGCCAGGGTTGTTTCAGGAAGTCAATCATTAATAAAATTTTTACAAAGATGAGAAACTTAACCTGGCCGGAGCGTGACAAAGATCACCGTTAACCTTTTAAATAATGAGTAACCGAGTTAATCAAAGCTTTAATCACCGTGCTTGTGTAAGCAAAGCAGAAGGTGCATCAGGGCTGATTAGTTTTCATGTAAAAGAGACACCGGTAATTGGTACTATCCGTTTTTCTATTTAAATCTTCATTATTATATCAGCATTCCATCCGTGGGCAATTTATTGTCAGTATAAGTTGTTGGATGAATAAAGAAAACATCTGCAATAGAATCTATGGGTTCGTTTCTTAGGTCTTTCGGCACGTTATCGGATGGATCTTTTTTGGATGGATGAGCTGCCCAATAATTTAAATTGCTATAATCCGGTTCGTTATTTTATTTTTAAAATCGTAATTACCTGAAGACGTAAATTTTTTAGGGAACAGGCAGAAAAGCTAATACTGGCCGCAAGGAAAAAAACAAAAAACAAACACCTGAATAAAAAATTACTTTTGTAATTTGACATGATCAAAACTACATTCACAATTTTTGAAAACAAAAAAATAAGAAGATGACTATTCCTGTAGTTGACCTTGCTGACTTCACATCAGGCGATCCGGTACGGAAAAAGAGTTTTGTTGAGACGTTGGGTAAGGCTTTTGAGGACGTAGGATTTGTTGCCGTAAAAAACCATGGCATTCCCGGGGAACTTATTGCTGATCTGTATAACGATGTACAACAATTTTTTTCTCTTCCGGCTGATAAAAAGAAACACTTTGAAATCCCGGAACTTGCCGGGCAGCGGGGCTATACCTCCTTTGGTAAAGAGCATGCAAAAGGGAGTGATGCTCCTGACCTGAAAGAATTTTTTCAGTATGGGCAGGTTGTCTCTTCTGATCATAAATTAAAACAAGAGTATCCTGATAATGTGAAAGTGGAAGAGATTGCCGGCTTTGACGAAACCTTGTATAAGGCATATCGCGCTTTCGAGAAATCGGGTAAATTTCTTTTGCAGGCTATTGCCTTGTATCTCGGACTTGATGAAAACTTTTTTGATGAATATGTCGAAGAAGGCAATTCCATTGTAAGAGCCATTCATTATCCGCCAATTACCCATGAGCCCAAAAGTGCCATACGTGCCGAGCAACATGAAGATATTAACCTGATAACCCTTCTGGTTGGCGCTTCTGCTGATGGATTGCAAATACTTACCAAAAACAATGAATGGATAGGAGTGACTTCTTTACCGGACCAGATTGTTGTAAATGTTGGCGATATGCTTCAGCGATTAACTAATAGTAGATTGAAAAGCACCACACACCGGGTTGTGAATCCACCGAGAGATCTTTGGCATACGTCCAGGTTTTCAATCCCGTTTTTCCTTCATCCAAAATCAGCAATGAGCCTGACTGCGCTTGAAAGCTGTATAGATGAGAAACATGAAAAAGCGTACGAAGATATAACAGCGGGAGAATACTTAGATGAACGACTGAGAGAGATCGGTTTAAAAAAATGATGGCTTAATTTCATTGGCATATTGAATTGTTTGATGCTTTAAAAAGGCATTTTATAAAATCATCCATCTTTTAATATAATTTATTACAAATGCCTTCATAATAGCATAGCTACATGATAGATGCAATGGATAAGGTTTTTACGATTGCTTAGCTTTCGATAATAGATTAAAGTAAAAGTATTGATACCATATTAGCAGATATTCACTGAAAATATCTGAACAAATAGCTTTATCTTTTTCACATGGTCCTTATAAGGCATATTTCTTTTTTAAGGTCAGTTTTTATTTACACAATTTCCGCATTTGGCGGGCCTCAGGGCCATCTTGGCATGATGATAAAAACTTTTGTTGAAAGGCGAAAAGACATTACAAAAGAAGAATTAATGGAATACCTGGCCTTCTGTCAATTATTGCCCGGAGCCACTTCTACTCAAACACTTACGCTGATTGGCTATAAGCGCGGAGGGGTTCCGCTTGCCGTTCTTACGCTTCTGATATGGATAATGCCAGCGAGTATTTTAATGGGATCTTTTTCGTTCTTAGTACATTATATAAACACCTATCATGTAAGCCTTCACCTGTTTAGTTATGTGCAACCTATGGCTGTTGGCTTTATTGCTTTTGCGGCTTACAAAATGTATAAAATTTCTATTAACAACACGATTACATACATTATCATGTTAGTAGGAATTTTTGCAACGTATATCCTTTTTAAAACGCCCTGGGTTTTTCCCATATTGATTATCCTTGGGGGCGTTGTTACCAACTTTAGTGATAAGCGCATCCCGGAAAAAAATTCCATGAAGCCAAAACAAATCAAGTGGACTAATATGTGGTTGTTTGTCTTGATTTTTATAATCGTAGGCTTTTTAAGTGAATCAGCCAGGAAGCAACAATGGGAGCATAAAAGAGCCTTTAATCTTATGGAAAACATGTATCGTTTTGGCAGCCTTGTTTTTGGCGGCGGTGATGTATTGATGCCGATGATGTATGAGCAATATGTAGTGAGAGATAAAACAAAATCGATGAGTAAAGAAGAATATCTTACCGGGTGGGGTTTGGTAAGGGCTATTCCGGGACCGGTATTTTCCGTTGCTTCTTATACCGGGGGAATGGTGCTACGAAATGAAGGAAAAGAAATGCAATTTTTGGGTTGTATAATTGGCTTCATTTGCATATTTCTTCCGAGCGCATTGCTGGTTTTATTTTTCTATCCCGTTTGGCATAATTTGAAAAAATATGTGGTAATATTCCGGGCTCTGGAAGGCATTAATGCAGTAGTTGTTGGTATTATGTGGGCAGCCTTTCTCTACCTGCTTAAAGATATTACCATTACAGATTTCAACCCCATAAGTTTTTTAAATGGTTTTGTTATAATCACTACTTTCTGCCTGTTATCTTTTACGAAATTACGATCCCCCATTATTGTATTAGGCTGTTTATTACTTGGAATCTTCTTTTAAATTACCTGTAATATTGCTGGCGCTCAATCTCTTCCATCACAACGTCCGGCACGAGAAACCGTATGGATTTATGTTCCTTTATCATCTCACGGATATAGGTACTCGATATTTCCAGAAGAGGCGCTTTCAAAATTGTGACACTACTCGTCAGCGTATCCTTAATTTTGAATCCCGGCCTTTCGTAGATGCAGATGTCGTAATTTTTTATAAGCGCATCATAATTTTTCCACTTCTTTATGTTGCTAAAACTGTCACTTCCCATAATAACTGAAAAAGAATGCTGCGGATATTTTTCTGACAAATAAGTTAAGGTATCAATGGTATAAGAAGGCCGCGGAAGATTAAATTCTACATTCGAAGTTTTAAGAACATTTTCTCCATCGATGCAAAGGTCTACCAAATGCTTACGATGCTGCTCGTTTAAAAGTGACTTTGACTTTTTTAAAGGATTTTGAGGAGAAATAATAAACCAGACTTGTTTTCTTTCCGTGTAGTTAATTATATGTTTTGCTATAATAAGATGCCCGTTGTGAACCGGGTTAAAAGATCCAAAATATAGACCAATTTTCACCTAAATAATTGATTTATAGTATATTATAAAAGCTCCACATTAATTTTTTCGGCTTCATCCTTGCGCAGGCTTAAAGAGTAGCCTGCAACAAGTAAATAAATGGGATCTCCAAAAAGCGCCTTTTTCCAAACGGTTATTTC
>JALZAJ010000199.1 GCA_030948465.1 Bacteroidota bacterium | reverse complement strand
GATTCTGTTATAAAAGGCGTTAACCGGCTGCTTCATAAAGAGAGTAACCGGGCGCTTACTTTAAAAAAGGAATTTGCGAAAATGCATGTAGCTATAGAATTGAACGATGATACGATGACAATAAAAGGAGGCAAAGAAATAAAGGGCGCTAACGTTACTTCGCATAACGATCATCGTATAGCAATGGCCTGTGCAGTGGCTGCCCTGGGAGCAAAAGGCCAAACGGTAATTCGTGAAGCGGAAGCAGTAAAAAAATCTTATCCGCAGTTTTTTGAAGATTTCAAAAAGCTAAAAGCATCCCTGCATATTTCATAAACAATACCTTTGCGTTTTTTTAGCGAAGTATCTTTAAGTAAAAAGGTTATTAAAGCTGCCCAATGTTACCGTGCGTACAAGGGAGTGACACAACTGGGCCGCTATGGAAAACTATAGCTGGTAAAAAAATAGAAATCCGGTAAAAAAATATATCAGGATTTTTTTTTAAGCCAGAATCAAAATTATAAATCAAATATTGAATGTCTTATACAGTAGCAATAACGGGCCGTCCGAATGTGGGCAAAAGTACGTTCTTCAATCGCATGCTCGGGCAACGGAAAGCGATTGTCGATGATATAAGCGGCGTAACCCGCGACAGGCAATACGGTATAGGGGAGTGGGCTGGTAAAACTTTTAATTTAATTGATACCGGCGGTTTTGTTGCGCATAGCGAGGATGTTTTCGAAAAGGAAATTCGTAAGCAGGTGCATATCGCTATTGAAGAAGCCAACGCCATTGTGTTTATGTGCGATGTTACTACCGGCATCACTAATCTCGACCAGGAGATGGCTGAAATGTTACGCCGGTCACCGAAGCCTGTTTACCTGGTGATTAATAAGGTTGACAACCACGCGAGGCTTTTGGAAGCTTCAGAATTTTATGGATTGGGCTTTGAAAAAATATTTTTCGTTTCGTCTGTTAGTGGCACAGGAACCGGGGAATTATTGGATGAAATTTGCGAAAATATGCCTGGTGAGAAAGTCGATGAAAAGTCAGGTCTTCCAAAATTCGCGATCATTGGACAGCCCAATGTGGGAAAGTCCACGCTTCTTAACGCATTGACGGGGCAGGAGCGTACTATTGTAAGCAGTGTCGCCGGAACTACCAGGGATTCTATTCACACGACCTATAATTTATTCAATAAAGAATTTATTCTAATAGATACAGCCGGTATTAGGCGCAAAGCCAAAGTGAATGAAGACCTTGAATTTTATTCCGTGATACGGGCCGTAAAAGCGGTAGATGAAGCCGATGTGTGCATGCTATTGCTTGATGCTGAAAAAGGAATAACAGCGCAGGACCTGAATATATTTTCACTGGCGGAAAAAAAAGGTAAAGGGCTGGTGGTGCTTATCAATAAATGGGATCTTATAAAAAAGGAAACCAATACGGCGCGTGATTATGAAAAATTATTGAAGCATAAACTGGCACCGTTTAATGATGTACCCATTGTTTTTATTTCTGCAATAGAGAAACAACGCATATTTCAGGCACTCGAAATTGCATTAAAGGTGTATGAAAACCGCCTGCAAAAAATACCCACATCGCGGCTGAATGAGGTAATGCTAAAGGCTGTGGAAGCATATCATGCGCCGGTTGTAAGAGGCCATGCTGTTAAAATAAAATACGTAACGCAATTGCCTACGCCTGTGCCGTCATTCGCTTTTTTTTGTAACTATCCTGATGATATAAAAACACCGTACAGGAATTACCTCGAGAATCAAATGCGGGAAAAATTCGAACTAACCGGGGTGCCCTTACGCATATTTTTCAGGAAGAAGTAGGATGATTTAAGTGCACTTATTCTTGTTCGTTCTATAAAATTTAAATAGTTTTGGCGTCATTAAATAAATTAAACTAAAACGTATGAAAAAATTATTCGCGATTGTAACCCTTGCTGCGCTGATATCAGCCTGCGGTAATGACAGTTCCTCAAACAAGGAAACCACCACTGCTGATTCTTCTTCTATGATGAACAACAGCACGATGAGCAGTGACAGTGGAATGAACAATTCCACCATGAATGCTCCTATGGATATGAAAGAAGGTACGATGATGATGAAGGGAGGTAAAATGATGGTAATGAAAGACGGTAAAACAGTGGAGATGAATGAAACCATGACCTGCTCCGACGGCTGCAAAGTAAAACCTAATGGAGAGGTGGTTATGAAAGATGGTAAAACAATGATGATGAAAGACGGAGATGCAATAGATAAAGACGGCCACATGATGGACGCCAACGGCAAAATGAAAATGGATGATGATAAGATGAAATAAGTTAAAATATTTTCAAATAAAAAAATTACCCCTTACAAAAGGGGTATTTTTTTTAGTTCGAAATACTTTTAGAATCCGTAAAAGTTGGCAGTCTTAAATTTTCGGTTACCTTTGCGCCCATTAAAAAATCTTAAATTAAACACAATGAAAAAATTATTTGCAATTTTTGCTATCGCAGCTATTATGACCTCCTGTAATAACAGTTCGTCTTCCGATACGGAGAGCACTTCAGATTCTACTATGAATAAAGATGCTATGAGTGACAGCACAAAAGCTACAAATATGATGGATACTTCATCTAAAATGGCTAATGATGCATCGAAAATGGCCGACACTGCCAATAAAATGATGGATAAAGCAGCCGATAAAATGGATAAGGCTGCTGATAAAATGAAAGCAGGCGCTGATAAAATGAAAGATGCTGAGAAAAAATAATTTGAGCTTATCTTAAAAACATTTTTCTCTGGTGAAAATATTCCCCCGCTCATACCGGGGGATTTTTTTTTGTGAATGTTGCACGTAGATCCCACAGAGACACGAAGATCACAACGCAATATCTTTTTATTCCAATCGATCTAACTTCTTTCTATCTCCTATTGTAAGACGCCATGCCTACCTGCGAAAAAAGGGTGAAATCCCCGGTAAAAAAAGGTGAAATCCCCGTATTACTTACTGTTATTGTTTTGGAATTTCGCTGTAGTAAATGATCACTTTTACCGTGACTTTTTTACCTCTCACCTTTAATGAAAATGACCATGGAACGTAAGTTGGGCATTTTAATGATTATCTCATTCATGCTGGTATCCGGTTTAACGGGTAGCAAAAAAATTACAAATAAGCAGCACAAAACCAATAGCAATTTTCCGGCTCCCAAAGAGGAAGACGATGGAGAGCAAAACGATTTAAAAAGAAAATTTTATTTTGAAAATATGCACCGGGCAGCACCCGGCACTGATTGGCGGACCATTGAAATACAAAATAAGATCGACGCCCGAAATGAATTAAAACGACTTACATCCGCTCCGGCTAACGTGCAGGGCGAGACGTTTGCAAATGGAAACGTAACGGGCCAGTGGAATGAAAGAGGTAGTAATAATGAGGCGGGACGCATGCAGGCAATAGATTACCTGCCTTCTGCCAATAAATTATATTCCATATCAGCGGGTGGAACTTTATGGATGGGAGCTATGGATGGGAGTAACTGGACCGTATTAAACCAGGATTTTCAATTTTCACAATCAGCATTAAAAGTATTCGATAAAACATCAGGTGGTTCAAGAATACTTACCGCCGCTTATAACATTCCAAAGTATTCTGATGATAACGGCTCAACTTTCCAGGATGCCGCCGGTATTGACTTTCCTATTCCTTGGGGTGGCAATCATCTATCTTCTTATATACTTTTAAATGATGCGGCTAACACCGTTTATTGCCTTGCTTATGTATGGGATCCGGCTCCGTGGGCGCCCCGAACCTGGCTGTACCGCTCCACTGACCAGGGCGCTACTTACACACACATCTATACTTTTGCACATGACCAGGAAAGTCAAATTTCGTTATGTACACCTAATAATTCAACCGAATTGTATGCGCTCGATAATAATAGCAATTCAGGAGTTTCGAAAATTTTTTCAATAACGGGCAGTACGGTTACACTTCTAAATACAACTGCCGGCCTGCCAACTAATATGACTTGCCTGCTGAAAGGATATAGAAACGGAGCCTCGTTAATTTTATATGCCATGACGAATAATGATAAAGTATTTACGTCAGTTAACCAGGGCATAACCTGGAAATTGCAAAGTGACTTACCGCAGGCTGCTTGGAATAAATTTAGTGTGTCTTTAAATGATCCTGCGAAAATTTGTTTTGGCGGCGTGGAGGCTTTTACCAGTGCTGACAGCGGAGTCACCTGGAATAACGTAAACAACTGGGGCGCTTATTATGGCAGTCCAGCAACCCAACTGCATGCGGATATAATGGCGCTGGAGTATTTTAAAAAAATAGATGGCACGGAGTTTATAATTTGCAACAATGATGGAGGCACCTACATCTCTTATGATAATTTGGGCACAAATAATAATATCGCTTTATCAGGACTTCGGGTTAGCCAGTATTACGATATCTTAACCGATCCATTAAACCCTAATAACATTTTTGCCGGATCACAGGATCAGGGCTTCCAGGTAAATGCAACAGGAAATACAGCCGGCCTTTTAAATTTTAATCAGGTGATCAGCGGTGATTATGGAGATCTTTGTCTCACCAATTCTTCAACTCATTTATGGACAGAATATCCTGGCGGAGACATTTATTATTATGATGCTCCGATGGGCGGTCTTACAGGCACCTGGAGCATGCCGGGAACAAATAAGCCTGAGTACGGATGGCTGCTGCCAACGGCAAACACGGCTAATAATGCCGCGAACGAGATATACATGGCCGGCGGAAATATTACCGGAGGCGGCGGCTCTTACCTGGTAAAAATTACGGCTGCTTCTCCACAAACATTTACTGCCTCGCAGTTTAATTATGATTTTATGGCGAACTCTAACAATAACACATCAGGAATTTCAGCAATTGGCGTTTCGATGTTGCATGATAGCAAAATATACGTTGCCACAGAAGACGGCACTTTTTTTTACAGTAATAATAATGGCGGCGTTTGGATAAAGTCTGTTTTTACCGGACCGCTTCCGCAATATCTTTATGGCTCTGCAATACTGCCTTCCAAAATTACGCACAACCTGGTTTGGTATGGAGGTTCCGGCTATAGTAATCCGGGCGTTTATAAATCGACTGATGGCGGACAATCTTTCACTGCCATGAGCAATGGCTTACCCAATACTCTCGTGCATGAAATTGCAGCCGCTCCCGATGAAAGCTTATTGTTTGCAGCCACGGAAGCGGGACCTTATGTGTACGTAGCGGCGGATGACACATGGTACAGTTTAAGAGGCGTGAGTGTTCCTATACAGGATTTTTTTACCGTTGAATATATTAGCAGCATCAGCACCGTTCGCTTTGGAACCTACGGAAGAGGAATCTTTGACTTTCAGATCTTATCGGCATTACCCATAACCTTATCATCATTCGATGCCCAAAAAACCAGTGACCAGGAAGTGAAATTAACATGGACCACAGAGACAGAATTTAATAACGATAAGTTCATAATTCAAAGAAGCGGCGATGCAATAGGCTTTAAAAATATAGCGACCATTCCATCATTGGGAAATAGTAATAACAGGCAATTGTACAGCGCCATTGACAGCAGGCCATTTGCCGGAAAAAATTTTTACAGGCTTATGCAAAAAGACCGGAACGGAAAGTCTTCTTTCTCAAAAATTGTTTTGGTTGATTTTAATTCAATGATAAAGCCGCTTACCATATTTCCCAATCCGGCAAAAGATTTTTTATATATACAGGCTAGTAGCGAAAACGAAAAAGGAATAATGCAAATTATCGACGCTTCAGGAAGAAAGTTGAAGGAAATAAAAATTACTTTAGATGGCAATAATTCCTGGTCTGTTGATATAAGAAATTTGCCGAAGGGAATTTA
>JALZAJ010000192.1 GCA_030948465.1 Bacteroidota bacterium | reverse complement strand
GAATCCACCCGTTATGCCCGTGGCCATAAAGCGTTATATACTTTTGAAATCAATGGCGAAAATGCCTCGATTGCCTGGGATCTCCATGATTTGAACCGACTCGAATATTTTGATCATGCTGATGATTCAATCGTGCGTGGCTGGCGTTCTATACATGTTACTGATGGTGATCAACCTTACATGGATAAATGGTGGGTACCTGGTCTTTCAATCGGCTATGAACATAGTTTTGTTCACCAGGCCGCGGATTTTTTAAAAAGTATTGAGACCGGTGAACCTTGTTCCCCTACCTTCAAGGATGCGTTGGAAACACAGAAGGTCTGCGAGGCTGTGCTTGATTCGGCTGCTTCCAAAAGCTGGAAAGATACCGGCGCCGTGTAAAGTTTGTTATCAATAAGTAAAAATGTTTTTCTGATAAAATTTAATTTAAAATTCTTTTAAACCCATTAATTACCATCATGTACAAGTACGTAAAATCATTAAGAGGTTTAGGCTCTTTAGCCATGCTATCAGCCTGTCTTTTTTCCAGCAGTTGTAATTCGTCAGACGCGAACAACGAGCCTGAAAAGGAAACCACACAGGATTCAACAGGCCTTGTGTCAATATTCGACGGAACAACGCTTAAAGGCTGGGAAGGCGATACGGCCGTATGGCATGTGGAAGACGGAGCAATCGTGGGGCAAGTTACCGCTTCTTCAACGCCGCTAAAAGCAAATACTTTTTTGATATGGAGCGGAGGCAAACCCGCTGACTTTGAAATGGACGGCGAGTATGAAATATCTCCTGAGGGAAATAGCGGCATACAATATCGCAGCGAAGAAGTGGAAGGTGTGCCATTTGGTTTAAGAGGCTATCAATTTGATATTGACGGCGCCAACACATACACCGGTCAAAACTATGAAGAGCGTGCAAGAAGCATCATAGCTTTTCGCGGTCAGAAAGTAACACTTCCGGAAGTAACAAAACCGATATCGGAACTTGCAAAAAATAATATATGGTCGGCCTCTGTAGTAAATGATTCACTGGGCAGCGCCGATTCGCTAAAAGCGTTGATACATACCGGGTGGAACACCTTTCGCATCGTGGCAAAGGGTAATCATTTACAACATTATATCAATGATGTATTGATGTGCGACGTTACAGATAATGACACCGCTAATCGCAAAGCATCCGGACTAATTGGCCTGCAAATGCATGCCGGTCACATCATGAGAGTTGCATACAAAAATTTAAAGCTTCAGGAAATAAAATAACATATTTTATTTCCAAATATTTTAAAATCAGTAGTGAGGGAATCGAAAAGCTTTTAATTTTTTAAAATTTAATAGTATATGGGAGATTTACAAATCAAGAAATCATCAGAGAAATATGATGTAATTATTGTTGGTTCAGGTGCCGGCGGAGGAATGGCCGGGTACGTGCTTGCTAATGCCGGTATAAAAGTTTTAATGCTGGAAGCAGGACCTTATTTTGATCCTGCAAAAGATTCAAAACAATTACAATTTCCATGGCAATCCCCGCGAAGAGGCGCATCCACGACAAGGGCATTTGGAGACTTTGATGCAGCCTACGGAGGCTGGCAAATAGAGGGTGAGCCTTACACATTAAAAGATGATACAAAGTTCACCTGGTTTCGGTCACACATGCTTGGGGGCCGCACCAATCACTGGGGCAGAATTTCACTGCGAATGGGGCCACATGATTTCAAAGGAAAAACTTTTGATGGGGCAACCGATAACTGGCCCATAAGCTATGACGACGTGAAGCCTTACTATGATAAAGTAGATCGCTTGATCGGTGTTTATGGAAGTATAGAAGGAATAGAAAATGATCCGGATGGAATATTTCTTCCGCCACCCAAGCCTCGCCTCAACGAAATATTCATAATGAAGGGAGCCAAAAAAGCCGGGGTAAGAGTCATGCCCGGCCGGGGCTCAGTTCTCACGGAAGCGCTGCCCGGTAATAAAGACCGGGGCGCATGTTTCTTTTGCGGGCAGTGCAGCAGGAGCTGCAAAATATATGGCGATTTTTCTTCATCATCCTGCCTGGTAATACCCGCCATTAAAACAGGCAATCTTAAAGTGATTCCAAATGCCATGGTGCGTGAAGTGATCGTAGGAAAAGATGGATTGGCTAAAGGTGTTTCTTATGTGAGCAAGGACGATATGATGGAATACCAGGTGAATGGTGACACGGTTATTCTGGCGGCAAGTGCGTGTAGTTCTGCAAGAATTTTACTTAATTCAAAATCAACCATGCATCCGGATGGATTGGCCAATTCAAGCGGTATTGTTGGTAAATATTTACATGATTCTACGGGTTCTTCCATGTCTGGCTTTTTGCCTCAGCTAATGGATCGAAAAAGATATAATGAAGATGGCGTAGGCAGCGCCCAGATACTCTCTCCCTGGGTGCTTGACAATAAAAAATTAGATTTCCCGCGGGGATATCATATTGAATACGGTGGGGGAATGGGAATGCCATCTTATGGTTTTGGATCAGGTGTGCCACGTATAAATGGAATGGTTCCCGGAAGGGATGGAAAGATAAAAGATGCCGGTGGGTTTGGGGCTTCACTAAAAGAAGATTATCGTCGCTTCTATGGAGCTAATGTGGGTATGGCCGGCAGAGGAATGGCTATTGCCCGGGAGTATAATTATTGTGAAATTGATCCAAACGTAGTTGACAAATTTGGTATCCCGGTATTGCGCTTTAATTATAAATGGAGCGATGCGGAAATTAAACAAGCGAAGCACATGCAGGAAACGTTCGCTTCTATTATGCATGCCATGGGAGCAATCGTTACTTCCAAAGCAAAAGGCGAAGAAGATGATTATGGACTTCATGCGCCAGGCGATATTATTCATGAAGTAGGTACAGCAAGAATGGGGGATAACCCAAAAACTTCAGCTTTAAATAAATGGAGCCAGGCCCATGATTGTAAAAATTTATTTGTTACAGATGGCGCTCCATTCGTTCAGCAGGGCGACAAAAATCCTACGTGGACAATCCTGGCTCTTTCTATGAGAACAGCAGAATACATTATTGATCAAAAATCGAAAAAAAATATTTAATTATGAACAGGCGTGAATCATTAAAAGCATTAGGAATAACAACAGTGAGCACAGGCATGTTAATCGAAGCTTGTAAAACTGAGGATAAAAAATCAACGGCTAAAATTCCCGCAACTCCCGATGACCAGAATACAGAAGGCCTCCAGGATTTTGAGAAGGAACGTTTAAAAAGGTTAAGCAACGAACCTGCCTTTTTTACGGAACATGAAAGGCTCACACTCATAGTACTTGCTGATATTATTATTCCAAAGGATGATGTATCCGGTAGCGCTTCAGATGCAAAAGTTATAGATTTCATTGAGTTCATTGTAAAAGATATTCCCGATCACCAGGTTCCCATGCGTGGAGGATTACGATGGCTCGATCTGCAATGCTTGACCCGTTACGAACATTCTTTTAGAACATGCACAACCCCCCAACAACTGGAAATGGTAAAAGAGATTGCCTATCCTTTGAAAGCCAAACCGGAAATGCAACCGGGCGTTGCTTTCTTTAACCGTATGAGGGATCTCACTGCCACCGGATTCTATACAAGCCAAATTGGAATAAAGGATATTGGTTATGCAGGAAATGCGCCGGGTAAATGGGAAGGCGTACCCGCAGATGTATTGGCTCAATATAATCTAACTGAAATTTAAAATGCTCTCTTATAAAAACAACACAAAAAATTAAAATTTATGAAAAAGAACATACTACTTTTCGGCACTGCTTTGATATTCATGGCTTGTTCCCACACTAAAAATATAAAAAGCCATGATGGTTGGGTCAGCCTTTTTGATGGCAAATCACTTGACGGCTGGAAAGCAAATAAAGAGGGAACATTTTCAGTAGAAGATGGAAGTATAAAGGTTGCAGGCGCCACTGCTCACCTGTTTTATGATGGCCCTGTGATGAACCACGATTTTAAAAATTTTGAGTTCAAGGCTCTCGTCATGACTAAGCCGGGATCAAATTCCGGAATATATTTTCATACAGAATACCAGGAGAAAGGTTTTCCTGATAAAGGATTTGAAGTGCAGGTAAATAATTCTCATACTGACTGGAAAAGAACAGGTGGTTTGTATGATATTAAAGATACCAAAGAAGTGTACGTTAAGGATGACGTGTGGTTTACTGAATATATTCGTGTTCAAGGCAAACATGTGATCGTAAAAATAAATGATACTGTTGTTACAGACTGGACCCAGCCGGATGGCTTTGTTCCTCCCGAAGGACATTCTCAAAGAATTATTGCCGATGGTACTTTTGCATTGCAGGGGCACGATCCAAAAAGTATCGTATTTTTTAAGAACATAATGGTTAAACCATTGCCGTAATTATTCAGCATAATTACTATCTCTTTATATTTGGGTTGGTTTTCATTAAGCAAAAATTTTCATAGTAACAATACATTTGGGGTGCAGATAAAAGTTTATTGGATAATTCTAAAATCTGTATTGCCTGCTCTTTTATAACAGAAGGAAAATCTTCAATAAATTCATCAAGCGTAATTCCCCTTTTCAATATGCCAGAAAAGAGATTGCACCGGGACCCGTGTATTTTTAAAAACAGGCGTTCCGCTTTGAATATCTTTATCAACTTTAAAAAGATCGTTCAGTTTCATAAATATTTCATTTTGTATGAGTATTAAAATGCAAATACAAATTTATTTCCTTAAATGTTTTCATTTCTCATTTTCTTCAGTTAATAACTTCTTTGTAAAACATCTTCTTCTGAAAAGGCCACTGCGTAAGACCATGCGATTTCCTCCATTCCACAATTTTTCAGGTAACTAAATAAGATTGCATATTTTGTGATACATCATAACTAACGGTCATAATACTGTTATTGTTCACTAAAAAAATAACCTGGATTAACCGATTGAAATCAAAATGCAATTTTCAAACCCATTTAAAATAATACCGCCCAACGAGCGATGGGCTCCTTCGCAAAGTCAAATGGAAGCCTTTCAAAATGCTTATGAAAAGCTTTTGCCACCATTAGTTTATAAAATAAGATTGGCTGTTGCAAAATGGAGAGATAATAATTATGACGGCGCTTCGCAAACAAGTATATCACTTCTCAACTTTTGGTTTAACCGGGAACATTTAATTGGCCAAAATAAATTCTGCTTTTTCTTTTCACAGAGGGAAGCAATTGAATCAATTATTTATTTATATGAAGTAGCTAAGGCGAAAGATAAATATGAACTGATGCGGTTTGATTCTTCGGAACGGGTAAGCACCGGCATGTTTGATGAAACCTGGCCACGCTATGTAATTAAGATGGCTACCGGCGCAGGTAAAACGAAAGTGATGGGATTAACGTTAGTTTGGTCTTATTTTCATAAACTATATGAAGCGGACAGTACATTATCGAAAGACTTTCTAATTATTACGCCGAACATTATTGTATTAAACAGGTTGCGAAAAGATTTTGATGGATTGAAAATGTTTTTTGAAGAACCGTTCATTCCTGAAAACGGATGCGATGAAAAAGAATGGCAAAATGATTTTCAATTAACATTGCATATTCAGGATGACCTTAAGCCAATTACAGAATCTGGGAACATTTTTCTTACAAATACCCACAGGGTTGGCTTCAATGACGAGCCGGAACAATCTTTTGAAACAACTTTCCTTGGTATAAAACCAAAGCCCGATGCTGATACTTCAAGAGGTTTGGATTTAGGAAAAATTTTAAGAAGCGATAAGATTAAAGATTTGGTTGTATTAAATGATGAAGCGCATCACATTCATGATAGCTCTTTACGATGGTTTCAAAATATTGAGGACATCAGTAATAAACTAAAACTTAAACACGGCAATGGTATAAGCCTTCAGGCAGATTATTCAGCAACACCAAAACATAACAACGGCGCAATCTTCGTTCAAACAATATGCGATTATCCATTGGTGGAAGCTATCAAACAACATGTAGTGAAATCGCCTGTGCTGCCCGATGAAGCTTCAAGGCAAAAAATTCATGAAAAAGACAGCAGCGATTTTATAGAACGATACCGCGATTATATTGACCTGGGTTACCTGGAATGGGAACAGCAATATGAAGAATT
>JALZAJ010000191.1 GCA_030948465.1 Bacteroidota bacterium | reverse complement strand
CTATGAACATTAATACGGCAATAAATCCATGCCACCCTAAGTCTCTAAAATTTACTGCATAAGGATAAAAGAAGATTACTTCAACATCAAAAAGGACGAATAATATCGCAACTAAAAAATATTTAATGGCCATCGGCTGGCGGGCATTTCCCTGGGATTCTATTCCGCTCTCAAAGTTTTGTAGTTTGTCAGCCGTATTTCTTTTAGGGCCTAAAAGGTGCGTTCCCACTATCATTAAGGCCAAAAGACCGATCGCAAATAAAAGCTGAATGCCTATTGGAAGATAATTGACGGTACTGTTTACGTCCGGAGTAGCTTGTAAGAAAAATAGTTCCATTAAAAATGAGAATTATTATTTGCAAAAATACTACAGCATTAGCAATAATCCACATGAAGAATTTGTGTTTAATAATTGATTAAACATAAAAACGGCTATTTTGTAAAATAAAAAAACCCGGCATGAAAACCGGGTTTCTTATATATGAAAAAATTATTTCGATTTTATTTTTGTTTTCGTGCCTTTCGTTTTTTCCTTCGAATTGTCTGTTCTTATTTTTTCCTTCATATTACCTTCTTCATCAGTTTTTGTCTTTTGCTTTATGGTAGCTCCCATTAAAGCCTCTTTGGTTTTAAGAGCAGTAGGGTCAGATGGATCTATTTCAAGAATTTTATCATTATACTGCATCGCGGTTATTTTGTCTTTTTGGATATTATAACTATTGGCTACCATGTAGCGATAAGCAGGTATTAATTTATCTTTTACCGTTGCTTTATCGGCTGTTGTATCTGCAAGCGCAATTACTTTTTGATAATTAGCTTTTGCCAATGCCAACTCACCCGTAGTGTCAATCCCTTCTTTAGCTCTTGCGCCCATATACCATCCAAAAATATCTTCCGGGTATTTAGTTTGATACAAGCTCCATATTGAATCTGACCTCTTATATTCACTGCCCAGGTAATCCATATACCCTGCGTAATAAAGATCTACTTTACCGTAATCCGGCTTCAACGATAAAATTTTTGTGTACCAATCGCCAGCCTGTGCGTATTTTTTATCCGCTGAAAGACCTGCTGCCGTTGATTTTACATAATCAAGTTTGTTACCCGGCACCGTATCAAGCGCTATC
This sequence comes from Bacteroidota bacterium, assembly GCA_030948465.1. Taxonomy (GTDB): domain Bacteria; phylum Bacteroidota; class Bacteroidia; order Chitinophagales; family Chitinophagaceae; genus Ginsengibacter. Next base: position 2,338 of record JALZAJ010000191.1, on the reverse strand, counting down.
GCTTTATTAATATATACTGCGGCAAGCGAATCATTATGCGCTAACTGTAAAGAATCTGTTCCTCCCAATTTTAAGAGTACTTTTCCATACGTAGCATAATCGTTAGGTCCTATTTTATCAGGATTCACTTTTGCAAAAAATTCTTCAAAGTATTTTTTTGCATTTAATGAATCTCCCAGCTTGTCATAAGAATATGCCTTCAGGCCGTATAAATTAGGAAAAGGTTTTGCACCCGCAGATGTTATACACTGATCAGATTTTGTAATTGCCTGCTGATACAATTGAGATACAAATAACAGAGAGGCTTCTGCGTAACAGTTTTTGGAATCCGGATCGGCAACAGCGATATATTTATTTAAATAGTCTCTTGATTTATTTACGTCACGCTTGTAATAATAATTATACAGCCAATAATAAACCGGCGCAAAAGTAGGATCGGCTGCGATGGCATCATTATAATATTTCATGTAAATAGCCTCCTGTCCATAACCCTGTGTTTCATAAATTCTGCCGATCATAAACGCAGCTTTTGCATTTTTTGGATCCAGCGCTAATGCATTTTGATAAGCAATAGTAGCATTGGCCCCATCAATCATCTTGCGATAAGCATCTCCGATAAGAACCTGAATTTGCGAATTTTTTTTGTCGCGGCGTGCGGCATCATTTAATTTATCAATCGCGTAAACGGGATCACCATTACGGGCATCCACATTCGCACGCCCTACGGCTGCAAGTACATCAGCGTCCTTGCCTTTTGTTAAACTGATCGCTGTCTCAAAGCGGTTACGGGCATCTTCTTTTTTGCCTTCCATTAATTCTATTTCACCAACTCCCACGAGCATTAACGGGGCATTCGGATTCGCCTGCAATGTTTTCTGGTAAAGTTGTTTTGCAGCGATGGAATCGGGATTGTCCTGATTTTCAAGATAGGTTTGGCCTAACCAATATGCCGCTTCCACATTATTAGGATTTGCAGCTAAAAGTTTACTAAACACATCGTGTGCGCTCGTATATCTCTCATAATTTAAAAATTTTATCCCATCGTCAATGCTTTGGGCAAACAATGCATTTACTAAAATTATAAAAGATGCTAAAAGACTAATTTTTTTCATTTTTTCGAATTTTGCTTGTTATGATGAATGATGAATAAAGTGTTATTGCGTATTTAATGTTGCCTCTCTTATTGTAAAATTCATTTTTGTGGGTGCTAAATAAGCACGTCTGAAAATCAACTGCCCTTTTTCATATTCCAGGAAATTTGCAAATCCTGAGCCGAGCCCATTATAATTTTCTTTTAGAATATAATACAAACCGCGTACCAAGGGATAACGCTTTCTCATAATGTTGGCCTGGTAAGGTTTTATATAAGTTTGTTCCGGACAAGTACATTCTAAAGACGCGATCTTAACGCTTTTTAAAAAACTTAATTGAGATGTGTCTTCTTTATTTCCTATCCATTCCACTCCTACAAAACCGATAACATTTTCATGCTGGGATACATAATTAATGACTCCCAGGCTGCCCTTTTCAGCAAATACTTTTTTGGGGTCAAATGGTTTTCCGTGCATAAGAGAATCCACTGCATAGCGCACGGTGCTCGTTGCACTTAAACCATCAAATACTGCAATTTGCTTATCTCCTGTAGATCCATCTAATATCCCCCGTAATCTATTCAAAGTAAAAAGAGAATCCGTGGCATTTTTATTTACAATTACAGCTATGGCGTCATTCGCAACCTTTGACCATGTGGGAGAAAATGATAAAGAATCTTTATAATATTTTTCTTCATTCTCGGTAAGTCCCCGTGTTACGATAATCATTCTTGTACTGTCTTTGATCAAATCTCTAAAACAATCCGCCTCCGGCTTGTAATCTGCGATGATATGTGCTCCGGGATTTAATGCTTCGAAAACCTGGATCTGAGAATCAATTACCGGTTTAAAAGTTTCATCTACGCTTATGTGAATAGTTCCCTTTTCAGGAGAATCAAGATCAGGGCGATTATTGCCGCCATGGCATCCCGAAAATATACTCAATGCAAAAGTAAATATCACCATTGCACCGCACATGCTTCCTTTTGCCTTTTTATAATTCATCGTTCTTTGAAATAATCTTTTTTAATTCCCCTGTAAATTCTCCAGGAGCCATAAATAATAACTAATACAGCAAAAATTTTAGCAGGAGTACTATCCGTAAAATTATTATACAAGTGAAATTCCCTGGCAAAAAATATGATGATACCTACGCCTATATAAATAAAACCCATACCAAAATCCATGATGCTTTTCATTTGCATGTACCGCTTCGTTTTTGGATCTGGTGTATTTTCAAATTCTTC
>JALZAJ010000186.1 GCA_030948465.1 Bacteroidota bacterium | reverse complement strand
CGGAACATACTTTTGTTATTATTTAATAAATAGAAATACTGCACACTTTTTGTATCTTTTATTATATGCCAAGAATATTTGTAATAGACGATGATAAAGACTTGTTGAAAGTAGTGAAAACGTTATTAGTGAAAAGGGGATATGATGTGTCAGTGTATTCAGATTGGGAGATTGCCAATGATGCGATTAAAGTATATGAACCCCAGTTAATTTTGTTGGATGTTTTTCTCTCTAATGCCGATGGTTTTGATGTTTGTCAAAAACTTAAAAGCAGCACCATGACAAAACATATTCCTGTCCTGATTTTTTCAGCTTATCCGCGTGTGGCCGAAACAGCCATTTATGAATATGGAGCCGATGATTTTATTTCCAAACCTTTTGAAGTGGGTGAGCTTATAAGAAAAGTTCATACTATCTTATCAAAAAAAGGGGAATCTGTATAAGCTTCTAAACGAATTCAGGAAACTTTACTTCTAAGCATACTTTCGATAGTGCCGCATGGCAGGAAGAATGGTTTGTGGGATATTGTGATGTTCATTTGCTGCCCTTCCACTTTATATTTTCCTTTGATCGTGTTTGAAAGAACACTTACCTCAAAGTGCCCGGAAGATCCATCGCCGGTAAACGATCCATTTTGGCTTTCAATAGCTGATTTTGCTTTCATCAAAATATCCATACTTTCTCCCGAAAAGGGAATGGTAAAATTGCACGTTGACATTCGCCAAAAATAGTTTAAATCTATCGCACCCATTAAAAAGAAAGTGCTTAAAAATTTAAGCACTTTCTTATTTTCACATTATCTGTTACTTCCGCTTTCGTCTTTTCCGCCTGAAGAAGAACCGGACTTGGATCCGGACTGGGAGCTTGTTCCCTGTTGTCCTGAACTTTTAGATCCGCCGCCTTTGTTCTTGTTCATGTCCTGGGAACTTTTTGATTTAGAGTCCCCTTTGTTACCTTGATTTTTTTGATCATTTGGCATAGCAACCTCCTTGTTTTTGATTAAAAAATAGTGTTGGAAATAAACTATCATATTTTTTGCCAAATTTTCACACTATATATAAGTGCTTAAAATGATGAATAAATTTAACTAAGTGTGGAAATCTATTCACATTTTATAGAATGGAAGACGTTTCAATTTTTAAGGTTCTTAATACAAAGTCTTATCATTTTTTTTCGCCCAGTTCTGAAAAACTTCTTTTGCCTCCGTCCGGTTTAAATTAACAAGAGGTATTTTCCTATCAGCGAGGTCCAGTATCATTTCTGAATAGATCATTGAATCATCAAACCCGATCAATGAAGCATCTTCCCTGGAATTTGCATAGTACACGATTTTAGGGCGGGCCCAGTAAATTGCTCCGAGGCACATAGGGCAAGGTTCACAGGAGGTATAAATTTCACAACCGGTTAATTGAAAAGAACCAAGATTTTTGCAGGCGTCTCTTATGGCCACTATTTCGGCGTGAGCGGTGGGGTCCATATCGCTGGTAACTTTATTATTTCCGCGACCTACAATTTTATTATCTTTTACGACAATGCATCCAAAGGGGCCTCCCTCATTATTATCCACCCCTTTTTGCGAAAGCGCAATGGCTTCTCCCATAAATTTTTCCTGGTCTGTCATACCATATAAAGATAAATGATTGTTCTATTTATTTTTATCAGTCAAATGCACCCTTCAAAAATGAAAAATAATTTTTCAAGCCAATCGGAATCATATTCGAAATTCCGACCATGTTGTTCCTAAGTCAGGCAGGTTCACAAAGAAGGCAATGGTCAAAGACCGGCTACCGTGGTTCGTGTCTCACGAAACGGAATGAAAAAGTGGTTCGTGAGACACGAACCACTGCGACAGAACGACCCTTTATAATTAATAACCTCTATCAACCAAAATCAGTTCAGATCAAAGCGTCCAAGATTCATAACTTTTGACCATGCTGCCACAAAATCTTTTACGAATTTATCTTTTGCATCTTCATATCCATAAACTTCAGCCAGGGCACGAAGCTCTGAGTTTGACCCAAAGATGAGGTCCACACGGGTACCGGTCCATTTCGGCTCACCTGTTTTCCTATCACTGCCCATAAAAACGTTTTGAGCATCTGAAGTTGCCCTCCATGTTGTTCCTAAGTCAAGCAGGTTCACAAAGAAGTCATTGGTCAGGAACTCAGGTTGCTTAGTGAAAACTCCATGTTGAGATTGATTAAAGTTGGTATTTAGCACGCGCATTCCGCCAACAAGAACCGTCATCTCGGGTGCTGTCAAAGTCATCAGTTGTGCTTTATCAACCAGCATTTCCTCAGCCTGGGCCTGGTGTTGAGCATTCAAATAATTACGGAATCCGTCTGCACCCGGCTCGAGAATGGAAAAAGATTCTACATCAGTTTGCTCCTGCGATGCATCGGCTCTTCCCGGCGTGAAAGGAACGGCCACATCATAACCGGCATTTTTAGCAGCCTGCTCAATGCCTGCGCATCCACCAAGAACTATAAGATCCGCCAGCGAAACCATTTTGCCACCGGACTGAATGTTGTTAAACTCTTTTTGTATTCCTTCGAGCGTCCCCAGCACTTTCGTCAGTTGAGTCGGATTGTTTACTTCCCAATCCTTCTGAGGCGTAAGGCGTACACGGCCACCGTTAGTACCGCCACGTTTATCCGAGTCGCGGTATGTTGATGCCGATGCCCACGCAGTAGTTACCAGTTGTGACACGGACAGCCCCGAGCCAAAGATCTTATCTTTTAATGCAGCAATGTCCTGGTCGTTAATTAATTCATGGGTAATAGCCGGAACAGGATCTTGCCACAGTAATTCTTCCGTTGGAACTTCCGGACCGAGATAGCGCTCTTTCGGGCCCATATCGCGATGTGTAAGTTTGAACCACGCCCGTGCAAAGGCATCTGCAAACTCGTCCGGGTTTTCGTGGAAGTGTTTTGAAATTGGTTCATAGATAGGATCCACACGTAAGGCGATGTCTGTTGTGAGCATGAACGGGGCATGCTTTTTTGATGGATCGTGTGCATCAGGTACTGTACCTTCTCCAGCGCCGGCCTTAGGTTTCCATTGATTTGCACCTGCCGGACTCTTAGTTAACTCCCATTCATAACCGAAAAGATTGTCAAAATAATTATTACTCCACTTTGTTGGCGTGGTTGTCCATGCTCCTTCCAGGCCACTGGTAATTGTGGCATCTCCATTACCGCTGCCGAAGGTGTTTTTCCAGCCAAGGCTTTGTTCTTCAATGCCTGCACCTGCAGGTTCCCGTCCAATGTACTGCACCGGGTCTGCGGCTCCGTGAGTTTTGCCGAATGTGTGGCCGCCTGCAATAAGTGCAACCGTTTCATAATCGTTCATAGCCATGCGGCCAAACGTTTCCCGAATATCTTTTGCAGAAGCAACCGGGTCAGGTTTGCCATTCGGCCCTTCCGGGTTTACATATATCAAACCCATCTGAACAGCGCCAAGTGGATTCTCGAGTTCGCGGTCACCAGTATAACGCTTGTCGCCCAACCACTCGCTTTCGGAGCCCCAATAGATATCTTGCTCAGGCTCCCAAACATCTTCACGACCTCCTCCAAAACCGAAGGTCTTTAAGCCCATGGACTCGAGGGCACAGTTACCCGTGAGTACCATCAGATCTGCCCATGAAATTTTGTTGCCATATTTCTTTTTGACTGGCCAGAGCAACAGGCGCGCTTTATCGAGGTTTGCATTATCGGGCCAACTATTGAGTGGGGCAAAACGCTGGGATCCGGAGCCGGCGCCGCCGCGACCGTCCGAGATGCGGTAAGTACCTGCACTATGCCATGCCATCCGGATGAAGAAGGGACCATAATGACCGTAGTCGGCTGGCCACCAGTCCTGCGAAGTGGCCATTAGTTCGAAGATGTCTTTCTTTACGGCATCCAGGTCGAGTTTCTTAAATTCTTCAGCGTAATTAAAATCTTTGCTCATTGGATTGGACAGAGAAGATTGTTGACGAAGAATGTTTAGTTTCAACTGATTTGGCCACCAGTCACGGTTTGAGGTGCCATTGCCAGCGCTCCTCTTTAGAGCTCCACCACTAAACGGACACGCAGCCGCACTCTCATTATTCATTTCATGAATTATACCGCCTGCTGATGGATCGGAATGCATATTATTTTCCATTGTTGATTATTTTTTTGTTTAAAAAAATCGAAAGTACAATAATCTTTATGATAGTGTTTATTTATATATTCGATCTCTTCATCAATAAAATCTATACCGGCTCGGGTCCGACGTTCAATCATTTATAGGATAATAAAAGCAATAGTTTGTTAACCCTCTTTTAGATTATTTACCAGGATCGGGAAGGTTATCGGCGATCAGCGGGCGACTTATCTTTTAACCAGGTAATATCTAACGATGTTTATCTCTTGCAATGATTTCATCGTAGGGAAACTTTCTCCAACGGCCATCGGGAGCTGCAGTTGCATCATACGGTTCTCTGCGTTTATGCCTGTTAGTTAGATTGTAGCATTTTATGGAATTTTTCAGGTCATCAGGTTTTTAGTGGATTCTTCTTTAGGGTATGCATCAAGTATACGTCAAATATATTAAGGCTGCCAGTTGCCTTATAGGGACTGACAACATGGATTTTATTATTTCGGATAATAACCTTTTTTCTTCAACCCAAACTCTACCGCAACATGTGGAGTTTGGGATGGAAAAAATTTGCTCCTTTTGTGATAACCATCCTCGTAATTCTTTTAACCGATTTGTTGATGGTGTAAGCATAGGTCTGTTGATTTCTATTTATTTTATCGTGCAAAATGATTTCAGGGCTGATGGCAGTGAAAGTAATTTTATTGATTAGGATATTTTAGAAATAATAAGCGTATGCCAACAAAGCGCATAACAGGCATATTGAATTAGATTTAATAGGAATACAAAAGGTAAATGTAATGGTGGTGCATTAAGGCAATACCACTTGTTATTTAAAATAAATTTTAGAAAAATTCAGTAAAAAGATCATCACTTAAATAAATGCGATGCCATTTTTTTATCATGCCCGTAAATATCATCTCTAAAATTTAGCAGGCCTTCACTATCAACCCAGGCGGTAAAGTAAGAGATAAATACAGGCACTGGTTTTTTAAGCGTTACCCATTTTTCTTTTGACGAAGACATGGCTTCTTTGATCTTTTCGGTAGTCCATTCTGGTTGGTCACGTAACAGGTATTCAGCAAGTTTTGCAGGTTCTGCCAACCGGATACATCCATGGCTGAAGGCCCGGCTCTGTTCATTAAAAAGCGATTTTGAAGGCGTATCATGAAAGTAAATATTGTAACTGTTAGGAAAAATAAATTTCACTTTTCCCAATGCATTCGCTCCGCCAGGCTTTTGTCGTATTACAGGTAAACCATTGCTGTAGCCGGTTTGCTCCATATTATTTCTTGCAAGATAATTAGGGTTCTTTCGTATGGCAGGAAGCATTTCATTTCGTACAATGCTGGCTGGCACGTTCCAGTACGGACTAAACACTACATATTTTAATACATCTGTAAATATAACGGTGCTGTGAGCTTCTTTCCCAACAACAACATTCATACTGAACTGCTTTTTAGAATTCTCAAACACATGCAGCCTGAATTCAGGAATGTTTACAAGAAGCAAGTTTCCCCGGGGTATCTGAGGCACCCATCTCATTCGTTCGAGGTTAATTAATAATTGCCTGATCCGGTCGCGAACAGGAACATTTAATTCTTTAATCAATGCAACGTTAATAACACCATCAGGGTTAAATCCGAAACTTTTTTGGATCGATCTTATTAAAGGGGTCAATGGCGCCGTGTAAAACTCAGAGGTATCAATATCTGTATCATCGCCGGAAATTTGCAACCGTTGTTTCACTTGCTTAATAACAATAGCACTATCTCCGGGTTTGTATCTTTTTGATTTATCCAGGTCTATCTCTTCCCATCCTCCTCCTTTATCAATGTTATAGTAGTGCATCAGTTCTTTTTTCAAATGCTGGTAATATATGTTCACCGGCTCCCATCCCTCCAGGTTTTTACCATCGCGGGCAATAAATGAATCAAGCAACAACACGGCATCTATTTTCTTCCGTGGAATAAACCATTCTAAATCTTTAGCATCTACTTTACCCGCATAAGCATTTTTAGAATATTCAAAAAAATGCTTTGTTAACTCAAGCTCTGGCTCCAACATTCGTTCCGCTGTGATGTTGGCTATTGTGTCTGCATTTAGTAAACTATCCAGTACCTTATGCAGGCCTTTATATTGTAAAGCAGTATCTCCAAACAAGTTTATATAACTATTGTGAAGATTCCAGAAAGAGCGTGTATGCTCTGCAATGCCGTCTTCGGTAAACCAGGCAAACTGGTAATTACGGCTTTTATAAAAGTTACGCAATTCAACGGCCGCGCTATCACCAGCATCCTGCTCTTTTATAAATGTTTCCAGTTTAACGCTATCCAAAAAGAGTTTCGAAAAAGAGGTTACCGGGGTAATGGTTGTATCTCTTTCCACAGCAACAACTTTTGATTGCTGTCCCCGGCAACTGGTAAAAATGACCAGCACTATTATTACTAAATTGAGATATTTATTCATTTGTAAATTTCTTTCAAAAATTTCTCTTTCCTGCGATGGCGACACTTTGAAGGAAGTAAGAATATTTTTAGAGCAAAGTAAAGTGTAATTTTTTTGCCGGATTAACTTTTTATGGATGCAGCCATGAAGGATTATAAGGCCAACAAACGGAAACTGCACAATGCCAAGCTCCTCGCCTATATACAGTCAACCAAATTACCCGCAACGGTAAATGTAAAATTGAGTTGTCCCGGTTTAAAGCAACAATTGTTTAATTTAAACAATGCTGGCAGCGTTTAGCATCAAACCAATCAGTATTGAATGGTTTACCGCTGTTATTAAATAATCTTACTTGCTTTTTCGGGTAGGCCTAACCGTGGCCGTCGGCCATGCAGGGCGTGCATGGATCATGAAGGTGTGGAAGTACCACGACGGCTGTCACATTTTTTACACAAAACTCCAATAGGATTCTTCACCATGCAAATTAGTTTCAGGCCAATGGCTCATATCAAAGCCAGGAGCCTTTTCCAGCATTTCTGTTGGTTGATTAAATATGAATGCTTTGTTTACCGGATCAACCTGGAGAAGACGAAATGGTATGGCAAAATATTTTTCGCCAATGGTGAGAAAGCCACCGAATCCTATTACAACATATTCGATCTTACCAGTCGTAATATCTATCATAATGTCTGCAATTTTACCGGTATGCTCCCCCTTTTCGTTATGAACTTTATCGCCGAGTATAGAGGTCGCCGTTAAGAACTTTAAGGGCATATTTGGGCGTACTCCTTCCTGGTTAACGCCGGTTAGATTTTCATTTTCTAAAGTATCCATTTTGCTTTATTTTTTTAAGTTTTTAAAATTTTGTATTTGCAGTTAACGTTACAATGGTTTTTGTCTTCCGTTTATGTCAATAGAACTTTCAAGAATTATACCCAACCCTCTTTACGTGCAGTCATAATATTTATACTTCCATTTTGTGGTGAAACGACCCCGGTTTTATTTATAAATATTTTTTTTAATCTTGCCCGGTAACAAATGTATCATTATATTTTCTTCATGATACTCATCGAATGTTTGCGTAAGTTTTTGATCTCCCGGCCAAAATATGCTTACATTTTTTTCAGATACGTTATACACCGCTGTATATAAAGTCCCAAAATTTTTTTGATAATTATAATTATAAAGAGGTGGCTGAAGAAATTTATATGTTACAGATTCTTCATTTTCGTTAGGCAAATTATTTATATATCCGAGCAAATTTTTTCTCTCTTGTGTTGCGGTAATTGCTGCGTAATAATGCCAGTCAATTTCTTCCTGCTGATTTGTAGCAATCGGCGATGATAATACAACAGGAGGCTTATCGGGCGCGAGATACACCGTCGCATATTCTCCGGATGCATCAATTACCGTTACGTTATAAGACATGTGTGTGGGAATGCAGGCTAATTTTTTAACCGCCTCTGTTGTGGAGATACATGTCTCTAATATATAGCGGATCACTATTGGAATGCCAAAACCTTCGCCAATCGTATTCCTCCCTCCGAAAGCAAGTGAAGCCGCAAGCCCGTCAGCATTTATACCATCAAGCAGGCCCCAGTTACAATCACTAATGCCTATGACCGGTTTCAGCCATTGAGAGCGCAGCATATTCCCTTCAAACAATGCGGGACTGTAATCATAGTTGCGGATAAGGAAAGTTTCATTACGATTCCATGCCATTTGCGAACAACCCGACATGTAGGGTGGGGGACAATACATACTTAAAAAGCGTGCTTCGAGATCGCCGCCTCCTGCCAGGGCAATTAATTTTTCATATACCGGCGCCAGCTCCGGCATATAATGCTGCAGCATATTTGCTGAGGTAAGATATCCTTTTCTTGCCATCATTCCTTCGGATAAAAACCACTGTTTATAAGAAGGCCATGTCTTATAAAACATGGCCTTCCATTTTTCGCCGGGACTATCTTCTTTCGCACAATTAAGTGATAAAATCATGCGGTAAAATTACAACATTTTGAAACCGCCAATTTCTGTTAAATGATTTTTTTCCGGGGTCGATATTTCTAACGGAGCTCCCTGAAATTTACTGCGCATGGCGTTGATCCATTTTTCTGCACGCTTTTTTAATTTAAAATCGTCGGTCATCAGGCGGCCGCGTAGAACAAGTATGCCGAGATCAGCACCTTCATAGCGATAATTATCTTTATCACTGATACGCAAAAAGAATGCTTCGTTCTTTAATTCAATTGATCTGCGATGTGTATCTAATCTTGAAAATTCAACGGAACCATCTTCGTTCATTTTATAGATACCGCTTTGCGGGGCTTCGGTTATTTTATCAACCGTTTTATCGGTATGTTTTATTACAAGCTGGCACCAGGAATCTACATTTTCTTTTTTTGCCCAGCGTGCGTTCAGGCTTTTTACGTTAAGGTCATACGGTTGATCCATCCACTCCAATAAATGAAAAAGGAACAGTGGCATATCACTCAACGCAAACACAGCATGATTGGTAATGGAACTGGCTCCGGTTATTCTTGGATTTAATTCGCCCAGGTAAATTTCGTTAGTGTCCTGATCAATCAAAAAATCAAGTTCAAAATATCCTTTGTATCCTTCCTTTTTTAACTGCTCACCGAACATCTCGGTATATTCTCGCGCTTTTTTTCTGATCGACGTTGTAAATGCTCCTGGATAAATTTCATTGCCGCACCATCCGCCTTTGTAAGGCGTTAGCTCTTTAAAGCCAACAAGTTCTGTCATCAAAGGCGCCACGATAGTTCCGTGCCTCGTTACGCATGCTTCAATTGCTGAGCCCTTACAGTTTATCCGCTTCATAATTTTTACTTCTTTCTCTTTCACGATTTCATCTGCATATTTATTCCAGTCATCTTCTGTTGAGATAAAAAATGTGGTATGTCCTGAGTCGCCAAATGGAGTTTGAACTACAAGATCCTTTCCCAGGTGATGGCTGATATGGCGTAAATGATCGTAATTTTCAACTTTTGATAAAACGTTTGGAACACAGGGTACGCCTGCTTTTTCAGCAATGCGATTCGTGTTCACTTTGTTGTCCATAAAGTTTCTCATTTCAGCAGAAGGAAAACATACTTCGAGGCCAAGTGACTTCGCAAGCTCTTCCGTCTTTTCATCAAACATTAAAAATAATGCCTTCCCTTTATCTCCCCGGCTCCGGATATAATCCACAACCTCTTTATGCTCCAGGAGGTAATTATTTATATCTTCTATACTTTGAAATTCTTCATGAGGTACTTCTTCTTTTGGAGTGAAGACATTTGGATGCTGGTGATTAAAACAGTTGATATAGGTAATGAATTTAAATCCCTTCACCCACTCATCTGCTCCCAATAAATTAAAATTAGTGGCGCTGATAAAATATACCGGCGTATCGTTAGTATAAAAAAACCTGCGGATGTCGGAGATGCCTTTGAGTTTTTTTGTTTTTGATAAGATGATTTCTTTTCCCGGCGAAACAACTGTACTTGACAATTGCTGCGTGGCTTCGATGTTTGTTTGTGTATCCATAATAATTTTTATTTTTTTTTAGCGTTTATAATTCCTTTTTATTTTTCTCAAATTGCCACGATCTTTCCCACAGGGATCAATTTGATATGTCGTGGTCTTTATAAAGAGCGGGCGTTGGCTTTAGCCAAAAATAGTTTTCAAAGCGCTGAACGGTTAGAAGCCTTTTTATAACACATAATTACTTTATTAAAAGGCTCACTCAATTTGTTTTGGCTAAAGCCGGTTTATATTTTTTTTATCAACTAACTAATTTTTTTTAAGCGTTTACAATTTCTTTTTTAATTACTTGCGGCCGAACTTCTTTTTTTTCATGGCTCTTTCCATTGCCGTTAAT
>JALZAJ010000133.1 GCA_030948465.1 Bacteroidota bacterium | reverse complement strand
GGAAATTTTAATTTTATTAAAATATGGCCGCATCCTCCCGATGCGCTCAATCTCCTTGTATTGTGGTCTGTGGCAGTGGAAGAACAATTTTATCTTACGTGGCCAATAATTTTAAAATATTTTTCGGGAAAATATTATCAATATATTTTTATTTTAATTATTCTTTTCACCCTGCTCTTTCGTTCCTTTTTTACCTCTGATTATCCTGTACTGCATTTTCACAGCTTTTCCGTAATTGGCGATATGGCATTAGGCGGCATCGCAGCATTAGCCTGCTCGTCATCAACACGTTTTTTTAAATTCATCGTAAATATGAAACGGAATTTTATAATTGCCGTTTACTTTATTACGATCATATTCATATTATTTAAGGAGTATATTTTTTTTTATCAGGCTCCTGTTGTCATGGAAAGAGTGATATTAGGCTCTTTGTTTGCCTTTGTAATTATTGAGCAAAATTTTGCAAAGAGGTCTTTTTTTAAATTTTCAAAATTCAAATTAATATCCGGTTTAGGTGTCTATACGTATGGTCTTTACAGTTTACATTTTTTTGGAATACTTCTGGTTGAAAAAATAATTGATAAATTTTATATTCCGGTTCATACCTTGTTTTCCTGCTTAATCGCTTCTTTGGCAGCGCTGCTTGTTACAATTTTTTTAAGTTATTTATCCTATCATTTTTTTGAAAAATGGTTTTTAAAATTGAAAGAGCGCTTCGCATTTATAAAGAAGAACTGACGCTATTGCCGCATTTGTTTTAAGAGTATTTTATTGCTGCGTTTTTTTCTTATCTCACCAAATTGATACAACTTTTCCATTTCCCATGTTCATTCAATAATTAAATTCTTTTTTTATGCGAAATAATTGAAGGTTAGCTGCGTTACTAATTTATAATTTCAAAATAAAAAATCGCCTATACATTTTTTTACTACTGAGTTTACAATTAATAGAAAAAGACGGTTTGATTATTCGCTGTAAATTTTGCTCTGCCTGCATGGTAGAATTTATGATAAAACGAGCATAGCGGGTTGCATACTTTCTATTAATTGTTCAGTAATTTTTTATCCAGTGTTTAAGAAAAACTTTCCATGAACCGATTACTGCTTAAAGCATTCTTTACATTTCTTCCCCTTATCTTTTTATTATTTTCAAAAATTTCTTCTGCTCATATTCCCGGGAAGCCGTTTCATTTAAAAGCAATTACTAAAACTGAAAAAGCAGGCATAGATTCTTCACATATAAATGGCTTAGCATCTCCATCGTCCTGCGGTTGTGATCATACGTTGCTGCCTGCAGCGGATGGTGGAATTTATTTTACTAATGGAAAAGGAATTAAAGTTTTGCCGGGAGAAAAGGTGTGCATTCAGGGAGGTTATTATCCTTACATTTCTCTTGATGGGCTTGTTGGCACAGCGACGCAGCCAATAACGATCAGCAATTGCGGCGGCCAGGTTATATGCGGCAGCGGCCCTACCTATTGTTACAGGATTGTCAACAGCCGTTTTTTCAGGTTTACAGGAACCGGAGCTCCAGGTATCATGTATGGCTTCAAATCTTACTGGAGTGGTGGTACAACGGCCGCCGGCATGTCAGTCCGGGATAGCACTTCTGATTATGAAATTGATCACCTGGAAACCCAAAATTCCCAGAATGGCTTTCTGTGTAAAATTGATCCGGCAGATTGTACGCCGGCAAGCTGGAGCTCAGGATGGACAATAAAAAATGTATTGATTCATGATAATTATGTTCATAACACGATTGGAGAAGGAATGTATATTGTAAATACCGGTGTAACGCAAAATGTGCAGGATTGCAACAATCAAACCATTACGATTGAGCCGGTAAAAATGAATGGACTAAAATTGTATAATAACATTGTGGATTCCACAGGTTGGGATGGAATACAAGTAGCCGCCACTACCAACGCTGAAATAAATAATAATAAGGTTACGAATTACGGCATGCAGAATTTAGGCTCACAGCAGGCAGGAATTATTCTTGGCGGAAAAAGCAATGGCGCCGTGCATGATAATTATATAAATGGAGGAACCGGTGAGGGCCTTGAAATTTTTGGATATGGTAACGTACGGATTTACAATAATATTATTATCGATGCCGGCTGGGATGCAAGTTCCGCAGGCCAGGACGCCATTGCTGTTGATGATCGCCCTCAGCCAAATAATAAATATACCGGCCTGCAGGTTTACGTAATAAATAATACTGTTGTAAATGCGGCGAGAAATGCCGTTCATTTATTTAATTCTTATAACACGATGGCGCAGGGAAATTTAATTTATAATAACCTGCTGGTTAAGCCAAATAATAAAAGTATCTATGACAATCCTTACACTGACATTGACGGTAACACGAATGTTGATACATTGAATAATGTGAAGATTTCAGTGATTGCGAATGCATATTTCGTTAATGCCAATGCAAACAATTTTCATTTACAGACATCTTCTCCTGCTATTGATAAAGGAATAAATACCGCTTCTTATGGAGTAACTAAAGATTATGATGGTTTGAACAGGCCACAGGGAACGTCTTTTGACGCAGGTGCATTCGAATATGATTTTGGCTCACCCCCGGTTAATCAACCGCCTGTGGCTAATGCAGGCGCTGATAAAATTATTACACTTCCCGCAAACAGTGTTTCACTAACCGGCAGCGGCACAGATGCCGATGGAATAATAAGCAGTTATTTATGGACAAAGATTTCAGGTTCATCAGCAACAATAACGAACCCTTCTTCTGCGGCTACATCCATTACTTCACTTGTTCAGGGAGTTTATTCTTTTGAATTAAAAGTAACCGATAACCAGGGAGCAACAGGCAGAGACACTATAACGGTGACGGTAAACGCTGCGGCTAATATTCCGCCTGTGGCTAATGCAGGCGCTGATAAAATTATTACACTTCCCGCAAACAGTGTTTCACTAACCGGCAGCGGCACAGATGCCGATGGAATAATAAGCAGTTATTTATGGACAAA
>JALZAJ010000120.1 GCA_030948465.1 Bacteroidota bacterium | reverse complement strand
TTCCAGTTTACAAGGTCTTTAGATGAGAACGCATCGAAAAAAACCTGTTCGTTATAGGGAGCAGAGTAGGTGGGGTAAATCCAATACTGCTTATTAAATATTGCTCCTTCAGGATCTGCATACCATCCCTGGAAAACAGGATTTCCGGAAGTAAGATTTCCACTGCTTTGTTTTTGCATTTTATGCGAACAACCCGATAACAAAAGAGTAAACAAAATGCCCAAAGAAATATTTCTGTTCATTTAAGAAAAATTATATTTTTTAGTTATTCATTTCAGGTATTGATGGTGCAGGTTTGTCAAAGCTCATAACGGAAATACCGGCATCAATATATTGCCCGCCTCTGTTTTGATGGCAATGAATAGCGATTACATTTTTACTATTGATCTTTAATGCATTTTTTCCCGCTTCATTTATAGGCAGGATGGAATAACCAGAAGTATGACCCCCTGCAGCAGCGGCTTTAACTCCATTAATATAAACTTCGCAATCATCATCATGGTAAATATTTAATACAAGACTGTCTTTCATTGCACCAGATAAATTTCCTAATGTAAAGTCACGGCGTAGCCAGATGTCCTTAGTATCCCAGGTGGTTCTTATCTGTCCACCTGTTGTGCCTGTTGAGCCAAATCCTGCTTCTCCTGATTTCCAATCCGGTGCATCAAAAGTTGTAGTAAACCAGGTGATACTGTCAGGTTTATCAAATGTATATTTCCAGGTGTGTGCTTCTTTCTCAGAAGTAGGCAACACGTCAGTGAGGTATAGCTTTTTATTAATAATATTGGTGTTAGAGGTTCTGATTTTTTCAACAGCGCCTTTTACAATAGACCTGTCATAAGTAAGCAACCCGTTTAGTTCGGCTTCAACATCCGTAGTTTCTGTATACACAGCGGCGCTCAATCCTTTATTGGTTTTATAGATCACCAGGTCATTTGCATAAGTATTGTACAAATCGAGATACTCTTTTTCGTTATTTATAAAAATATAAGTTGGCTGTTGAGCCCATATATGGCCCGGTATTATGTAACCTATTCCTCCATACTCACCACAAGCTAAAGCCTGTGTAGCGCTCATTTGTGGAGCTGCCGGTGGAGGATAACTATGTATATCCATTACATCACCTGCACCAAAATGGCCGCCACCGCTTGCCTGATTTATAACCCTGGAAGGATCCAATTCATGAACCATTTTTACAAGCCCCGGTGTATTATGCTGTCCCTGGCCTTCATTAAAAATAACCCACATTATTATACATGGAGAATTCCAATGGGTTTTTACTAAACGGGTAAGTTGAGATGCATAAGCAACCGTATCTACCGGAGGTGTATTGCGGGTATAAGAATTAGCAGAAGGCATATCCTGCCAAACCATTAAACCCAGTTTATCTGCCCAGTAGTACCAGCGGTAGGGTTCAACTTTTATGTGTTTTCGAACCATGTTAAAACCAAAGTTTTTGGTCATTTGCAGATCGTACTTTAAAGCTTCGTCTGTTGGAGCAGTATATCCGCCATCAGGCCAGAATCCTTGGTCTAATGGGCCAATCTCAAACAAAAATTTATTATTCAAAAACAGCTTTTTAAACCCATCCTGATTTTCCACTGAGATCTTCCTCATACCAAAATAACTTGTAACCGCATCTATTGTAGTGTTGCCCTTTACTAAAGAAATTTGGAGATCATAAAGGAATGGCTGGTCAGGTGACCAAAGTTTTGCGTTAGGCACCGGAATGCTTAATTCAATATTTGATTTTCCGGTTTTGGTTTGAATGATTTTATTTCCATCTTTTACTTTAACTATAACAGAAAGACCGGTGGCATCTCCTTCCGTACTCACAATAAGTTTTAGTACTGATTGATCAATATCGGGGGTAATTTTAATTTCGGTTATACCGGTTTTAGATACAGGTTCCAGCCAAACTGTTTGCCATATACCGGTAACAGAAGTGTACATAATTCCACGTGGATTCAGGGTTTGTTTACCCCTGGGAAAGCCTCCTTTATCGGTTGGGTCAAAAACACGAACAACAATTTCCTGTTCGCCAATGCCTTTAAGATAAGGGCTGATGTCAAAACTAAAAGGATCGTATCCTCCTGTATGCACACCTAAACTTTTACCATTAATAAACACTTCCGATTCATAATCTACGGCTCCAAAATGCAACAAAACTTCCTTGTCTTTCCAATCTTTTGGAACAGTGAATTTTTTACGGTACCATAATCTTTCGTGATGTTCCATCACACCTGAAAGTGCCGATTCTACAGGAAAGGGGACCAGAATTGTTCTGGACAAATCGCCCTTGGGTAACGATTCGGTTGAATCGGTTGAAGGTTGAAATTGCCAAAGCCCATTCAGGTTCAGCCATTTTTCGCGGACCATTTGGGGGCGGGGATATTCTGGTAATACCTTATCAGGCTTTACGTCCTGAGAAAATTTAGACATTAATACTGCCTTTTTGGGCGCCCATTCCTGCGCATCCAGGGATATGGCAATTAAAAAGAAAAAAGCCGCTGATAAAAATTTCCTGGTATTCATTGCTTAATGTTATGAAGTTAGAAATAGAATTTAAAATGAAATAAATTATAACTAAGTATGCCGTTGTGCATGTTTTCCATGCACAACAGAATATGAAAATTATTTCGATAGCGAGAATGGCTTATCATCATTTGCTACACCTCTTTGTTCAGCAGGCTTATTACCCATTGAAAACACAAGGGTTCCACCATTAATAATATCGTCATAAGTTAACCAGTTATGATTATAC
The DNA here is from genome assembly GCA_030948465.1 of Bacteroidota bacterium. GTDB lineage: Bacteria > Bacteroidota > Bacteroidia > Chitinophagales > Chitinophagaceae > Ginsengibacter. Next base: position 767 of record JALZAJ010000120.1, on the reverse strand, counting down.
TGTTTCCCATTTAATAAAGCGGATTGAATATATACATTTTCTTTGTTGTTATTTTTTGCTTCTATGATAAACTTCTTTCCATTTTCAAGGGTGATACTGGTGCGGTTGAAAACAGGGCTTCCAATTACATATTGATCTGTGCCGGGACAAACGCTATAAAAACCTAAAGCACTTAATACATACCATGATGATGTTTGCCCCTGGTCTTCATCACCAGGATAACCATTCTCGGTTGAGTTGTATAATTTGCTCATTACCTCTCTTACATGCTGTTGTGCTTTCCAGGGTTCGCCGCTATAATTGTATAAATAAATCATGTGCTGGATAGGCTGGTTACCATGTGCATATTGTCCCATATTTGCCATTACCATTTCCGTCATTTCATGAATCATTCCTCCATAAGTACCCACCTTAACAGCATTGGGTACAGAAAAAACAGAATCAAGCTTAGCATTAAAATTTTTATCGCCACCCATTAAATTTATAAGGCCTTGTATATCGTGAAACACTGACCATTGCCAATGCCATGCGTTTCCTTCGGTAAATGGTCCACCCCATTCTATAGGATCAAAATTGGGAGCCCAGTCACCATCTGCCTTTCTCCCCCGCATAAATGATGTTGACGAATCATAAACATTTCTGTAGTTATACATCTGGCGGGAAAAAATATCTTTATAAAACTTGTTGCCTGTTAAGGTTGCCAGTTGATACCCACAAAAATCATCATACGCATACTCAAGTGTTTTAGCGGTTGCTTCCCTGTATTG
>JALZAJ010000102.1 GCA_030948465.1 Bacteroidota bacterium | reverse complement strand
TGGGATATGTGGGAGAATGCTTCGCAGTATGATACATACGACCGCAATGGTCCAAAAATATTTGTGGGCGAATGGGCAACACGTGAAGGTGTACCTACTACGAACTTAAATGCTGCGCTTGGCGATGGTGCATGGATGACGGGCATGGAGCGTAATTCAGATTTAGTAATCATGTCCTGCTATGCGCCTTTATTCGTAAACGTTAGTAAAGATTCTATTACGAAAAAAAGAGCATGGCAATGGGATTCTGATTTAATCGGCTACGATGCGCTGAATAGTTATGGCTCGCCGTCTTATTATGTACAGAAATTATTTAGTCACTATTTGGGCAATAAAATAGTGCCTGCAACAGTTGAAAACATCCCAGTTCAAAACAGGCCGCTTACCAAAAAAGACAGCACAGATGGCATCACATTTAAAACAGTTCCTACCATATTTTATTCGGCTACAATGAATGATACTACCGGTACCATTTTCCTAAAAGTTGTAAATACAGTCGCTAAAAAACAAACGGTAAAAATAAATATTGATGGCGCTGCAAAGGTCTCGCCAGAAGCAACGATGGTTGTAATAAAAAGCGATAAGCCGGATGATACAAACACCATCAGCGATACGCAAAAGATTGTGCCGGTAATGTCAACAGTAAAAGGCCTGAAAAATAGTTTCAGTAAGAGCTTTACACCTTATTCTGTAACGATTATGCAAATTCAAACCAGGTAAATATTTATATAAATCATTAATGATGTTGATAAAAAAAAATATAAAGCCAATTGTATTACTTCTGTTGTTTTTCTCTCTTTCGGAAAACATCTTGTTTGCGCAGAATGTACACAGCGATAATGGTAATGGTACTTACACCAATCCTTTAATCTCCGCAGATTTTCCTGATCCTGATGTCATCCGCGTTGGCGATATGTATTACATGGTTACTACAACGATGTTTGTATTTCCCGGCGTCACGGTTTTAAAATCGCATGACCTTGTGAATTGGGAATATTGCAGCAATGCAGTCCCTAGATTTGACTTTAGTGATTGCTATAATCTTGATACGTGCAGCCGCTATGGCCATGGTCAGTGGGCAACCAGTATGAAACACCACAACGGTAAATTTTACTTGTTGTTTATCACGTTGAATGAAGGCGGTTTTATGTGCACAGCCGATAAAGCAGAAGGTCCATGGCACATTACACATTTACCAAAAGGTTTTTATGACCCCGGTTTATTTTTTGATGATAATGGGAAGGCTTATGTAGCGCAGGGTTACAATAAAATTTCTATTACAGAAGTAAATGATAGCCTGGTTGCTATCGGCCCGGACTCGCTTGTGTTTACCGGCAACATTCGCAGGGGTCTCGAAGGAACCCACGTATATAAAATCAATGGTTACTATTATCTGTATTGCACTTATGGCGGAAGAGACGGCATGCAGGTGGCGCTTCGGTCAAAAAATATTTATGGGCCGTACGAACAAAAGCTATTGATCTACGACACTACCCAAGGCATCAATTACGGTATTCACCAGGGCGCATTAATACAAACACAAATTGGTGAGTGGTGGACGATATTATTTGTTGACAGCGGGCCCTTTGGCCGCTTTCCATCATTGCAACCAGTAACGTGGGTTGATGGCTGGCCAATGATTGGCGTAAATGGTAAGGCAGTGACAACTTATAAAAAACCAAATGTTGGCAAGACTTATCCCATCTTAAACTTTCCTACTTCCGATGAATTTAACGAAAAGAACTTGGGCATGCAATGGGGATGGAATCATAATCCTGATTCAACAAAATGGTCATTGATAACGAAGCCAGGCTATTTGAGATTGAACACAGCAAGCGTGACACAGGATTTCAGAATGGCCCGCAACACACTTACACAACGTCCGTTTGCCAAACGCGACCAAACTATTCCAACCATCGCAACAGCCAAAATAGATGTAAGCAAAATGAAGGACGGCGATATAGCAGGCGTTGCCATGTTGCAGGATCCCTATGCATACATCGGCATTAAGCAAAATAATGAAAGCACATATATTATTATGGTGAATGATGGAAAGACTATTGATTCAGTTGCCATCAATGCATCGACAGTTTATTTAAGAACAATTGCTTCGAATGCGATTGCGAAAGCAAACTTTGAATACAGTACAGATAATAAAACTTTTAAGCCACTTGGAAATGTGTTACACATGAAATTCAGTTTAAAAATATTTACGGGCAATAAATTCTGTTTGTTCAATTACGCGACAAACGAATTAGGTGGCTATGTTGATGTTGATTGGTTTAGGGTGAAGTAAACAATATATAACTTCTTTCAAAGTACTAATGCCAAACCATGAATAAAAAAATAACTTCATCGCTGCTGCTAATTCTTTCAGCAGTACTTGTGCAATGCAGTCATACCAGTCATTTGCAGCAAGCTAAAAATGATAAAGGCTTAAAAGATTATTACAAAAATTATTTTCTGGTAGGCGTAGCCGTTACTCCTGGAAATTTATCGGGTGAAGAAGCCCAATTAATATTAAAACAATTCAATAGTCTCACGCCAGAGAATGCAATGAAGATGGGGCCTATTCATCCAAAAGAAAATCAATATTACTGGCACGATGCGGACAGCATTGTCAACTTTGCACAGCATCATGGATTAAAAGTTCGCGGCCATAATTTATGCTGGCATAATCAAACGCCGGCATGGTTATTTAAAGATGATAGCGGCAATCTTGTTACAAAACAAGTTTTATTAAAACGATTAAAAGATCACATCACCACAGTTGTCAATCGCTACAAAGGGAAAATTTATGCATGGGATGTGGTGAATGAAGCGGTATCTGATAAGCCGGATGAATACCTTCGTAACTCGCTTTGGTACCAGATCTGCGGGGAAGAGTATATATCAAAAGCGTTTGAGTATGCGCATGAAGCCGACCTCGATGCCATACTTTTTTATAACGATTACAATGAAATAAATGCTGTAAAAAGAGAAAAGATTTACAAGCTGGTCAAAGGTCTTAAAGATGCCGGCGTGCCAATCAATGCCATTGGCTTACAAGGCCATTGGGCAGTGAACGAACCATCACGTGAGCAATTAGATAGCACCATTCAAAAATTTGCAAGCCTGAACGTTGCCCTTCAGATTACTGAGCTGGATATTTCAGTATATCCAAAAGAACATAATGCAAGAGAAAGAAGGCCGGAAGATGCCGATACCGCTTTTAGCAGTGAAAAAGAAAATAAACAGCTCGAGGTGTATAAAATGTGCTTCGATCTTTTTAGAAAATATAAAAACGTTATTTCGGGTGTGACCTTTTGGAATGTCTCTGACAGGAATACCTGGCTCGACAATTTCCCGGTTCGTAACAGGAAAGATTATCCTTTGTTATTTGATAAAAATTTACAACCGAAAAAAGCTTATTGGAAATTGGTTAATTTTTAAAATAGCAAGCATGACAATTTCAAGCAAGAGACAAAATCAGGCAAAAAGCAAACCTTAGAGCTTTGTTTTTTATTTTTCTTTGTATAAAAAAATAAAGTCAAATATTAAAATCAAATAAAAAAAATGCATAACCAAACTGTTTTTAAAAAAGTTTTTATCTGCTCAATACTTGTCGTTACACTACTAACATCTTGCAATAATAGCAGTACGGATGAAAGTAAATCAGCCCCTGTAAAATCAGGCGCGGCTGTATTTACCAATACTAACGGTGTGTCCTACATGTATTTTGGTGGCATTTGGGGCGGACAGAATTCTACCGGCGATACACATTTTATTTGCTATGCAGTTGGCGATAGCCCTTATGGGCCATTTACCTACCAGAGCGTGGTTCTAAATCCTGTTCAGGGATGGACCAACCACGAATCGATTGTTGAAGTTAATGGCAAGTGGTATATCTTTTATCATGATACGCAACTTTCGGGTAAAACACATTTAAGGAATGTGACGCTAACGGAATTACATTATAAACCCGATGGAAGTATAGAGCCTATAACAACTTATAAAAAGATTAATTAAAACGCTATGTGAAAGTGCGGGTAAATTAAAGCAATGAACCCCGGGTTAATGATAAAGAAGTGTACAGTTTAAACATCCTAAAAAAATATGAAAATTAGTGTCAGCAATAGTTACATAGAAATGTCTCGCAAAGCGGTAAATGACTTACTGCATTTTATAAAAGAAAATAAAACCCCGTTGCTGTGTACCGCTTCAGGGGATTCGCCAAAGGGAATTTATAAAGAACTTATAGTACAGGTAACCGAAAAAAGCATTGATATTTCCCGCTGGAAATTTTTAAGTCTTGATGAATGGGCAGACATGAATGGAAACGATGAAGGCAGTTGCAGGTTTCATTTAAATAATGATCTGTTTGAACCACTTCATGTGGCAGAAAAGAATATTATTTTTTTTGATGGCGGCACGGCTGATCCGCAGGCAGAGTGTGATCGTATTGAAAAATATATAAAAGAACATGGCGGTATTGACGTGGCGATCATCGGGCTTGGATTGAATGGGCACGTAGGAATGAATGAACCCGGCACGCCTGAAGACTCACGTGCACACGTAGCCGAAATAGAAAGCAACACCCAGGCAGTGGGACAGAAGTATTTTAAAAATGAACAAAAGCTAACACACGGGCTTACCTTAGGATTGGCGTCTATCATGGAGGCACGCAACATCATGCTGATCGTAAGCGGTAATAAAAAAGCAGCGATAATTCAAAAAATATTAGAAGAAGAAATATCTGAACAACTGCCGGCAAGTATTTTACGCCGCCATAATAATTTTAATGTTTACCTGGACAATGATGCTGCAGGCCAACTGCAACAAAAATAATTATGGATAAAAAATTTGTTTTAGGAATAGATATGGGCGGCACTAATATTCGCGGCGGCCTGGTGAATGAAAATGTTTTATCAGAAATAGTTTCTAAAAAAATCCATGCGCAGGCTTCCGCAGAAGAAGTAAGGGATGAATTGTTTTTATTTACTGATGAATTAATGAATGATTCCATAAGAGCGATTGGAATTGGTGTTCCGGGATTAATAGATGAAGAAACTGAAATGGTTTTTGATGTAAACAACATCCCCTCCTGGAAAAAGATCCCTTTAAAAAAATGGATGGAAGACCGGTATAAAATTCCGGTTGTAATTAATAACGATGCCAACTGTTTCGCACTGGGAGAATTCTACTTTGGAAAAGGCAAAGGCAGCAATTCAATGATCGGCCTTACGATTGGTACCGGTCTTGGATCAGGAATTATTATCAATAAAAAATTATATGCAGGCAGGAATGGCGGCGCCGGTGAATTTGGAATGATTAGATATTTGGATAAGCATTATGAATTCTATGCAAGCGGTCAGTTTTTTAAAAACATATATAACATAGATGGGGAAACGATCTTTAAAAATGCGAAAGACGGAGATATTACAGCTTTAAAAATGTATGATAAAATGGGGGAACATCTTGCCAATGCAATTATTATGATTCTATTCGCATTGGATGTTGAATTGATAATATTTGGCGGTTCCGTAAGACATGCCTTTCCCTTTTTTGAAAAGGCGATGTGGAAGCAACTTAAAACATTTCCGTTTACAAGAGCATTGAAACATTTGAAAATAGAAGTATCCGAACTGGAGAATGCCGGAGTTCTTGGCGCAGCCGGCTTATATTTTGATCGCAAAGAATTTTTATAAGTATTCATTCCCGGAATTATGGTAAACGGCAATTCAATCTGCTCTCGCAAATTATTTTAAGACGGCAGTCAAAAAATTAAAAACGGCACTGCTGATTATCCTAAAAATTGTTCAATCACAGCAAATAATTTCTCCCGTAAAACAGCGTCGTAGTTATGCCGTATCAATCACTGCATTCTTTATTTTCGCCGTTTCCTGGCTTGTTTTCAGCCTTAAATTGAAATAAAAAACTATATCATTTTTACTATACAATATTTTACAGGATTTGGAGTTATGTTTTAAGTGCTAATACACATGAATTCATTGGGTTAAAATATCCATTTTGGAAAGCTTATAAACTCAGCAAGGTATCAAATCTGTATAAAGGTGTGTATGGTGCGATGGTATTCAGAAATATAAAAAAAACCTGGGGCAGAAATGCACATAGCCATAAAAATATAACCACATGACAATACTCGTTGCAGAAGATGAAATCATTATGCTGAAAACAATTGAGCTTCGATTAAAGAAGGATGGCCACCAGGTAATAACGACGCGTGATGGAAGAGAGGCGCTCAAGCAAATTGATGAATCCTTTCCCGATTTGATTATTACCGATATCATGATGCCATTCGCATCAGGATTAGAAATTATTGAAGCAGTAAAAAAGAAACCGGGCAAAAAAATACCTGTAATAGTATTATCGGCAATGGGCCAGGAAAATGTAGTGTTGGAAGCATTTCAATTAGGCGCCGATGACTACATTACAAAACCGTTTAGCCCTAACGAATTATCCATGAGGGTGAGAAGATATATTCCGGAAACGCTAAACGAATCGCACAACCAGGTTATATTAATATAGATGCAGGAATTTACTCTTACTTTTTTTCTACGTGTGGATATTATCGAATTTATCCGGCTGATCTATATTTTTCTTATCCTGATTGCCATGCTCTTTAGCTTTATTTTATACACTGCCATTCACAAAAAAAGAATTGAAAAAAATAAAAAATCGTGGCAACAAATTTTTTCGACGGCCATAAGCCAGGCAATATTATTAAGTGATGAGAAAGAAGAAATTATCGACGTTCCGGTTAAAATTAAAAAGCTCCTGAAACGCCCGTTATTCAGACAATTTGCAATTAATGAATTAATAGATGCAAAAAAAAATCTATCCGGCGAATCAACATTAAACCTTATTAAGCTCTACGAAACTTTACAACTACATATAGATTCCTGCAAAAAATTACATGACAGAAGGTGGCATATAAAAGCCAAAGGAATACAGGAACTGGGAATAATGGATCAAAGGAAATATATCAACGAAATTTTCAGCTTTACGAATCATCCAAATGAACTTGTAAGAAATGAAGCGCAATGCTCAGTTGCAAGTTTATGTGGTTTCAATGGGATGCAGTTTCTTGATGTTACCGACTACCCAATAAGTCAATTGCAGCAGATACAACTTTTAAACAAACTAAAAAGCCTTAAACCAAAAGATTCCGCCGGCTTAAGAAAGTGGCTGCGATCTTCTAATGAATCTGAAAGTATTCTTGCCATAAAATTCGCAACATTTTATAATTGCTATGACCTCTATGACGATATTATTAACTGCTTGCAAAGCTCCTGCCTCGATATAAAATTGAATGTGCTCGAATACATGAAAAAAGTGCCGCGGGAAGACAGTCCGGGTATAATGGTGAGTCATTATTTTTTTAAAAACAAATTATTTAAGCTTGCTGTTATAGATGCTTTAAAAGATATTGGCAGCGAAAACGAAATATCTTTTTTGCTAAACCTGCTTTATGAAGAAGATAACGAAATAAAGGCTGCTGCTGCAAAGTCTTTATCTGTATTACAGCCATCGGGCACAGCATTTTTACAAACGTCTGTTTTCGCCGATCAAAATCCCTGGAAGGAAATTTTTATGGAAATTAAGAATGAAAGAGCGGCATGACCTGGCAGAAATTCATATTTGATTGTTTCACGTATGGCATTCTCGGCTACTCGTTACTGTTACTTACGTTTTATATTTTCATCGCGGTGTATTCCGTAGCCGAAGTGCGAAAATATTTGCACAAAAATTACTTTACTGACTTTAGAATCCTTGCCGCGTCGGATCAACTTCCAGGTATAAGTATTATCGCGCCTGCATATAATGAAGCGGCTAACATCGTGGAAAATGTAAGATCGATGCTATCTATTCACTACAATAAGCTTGAACTAATAATTGTAAATGATGGCAGTAAGGATGATTCCATGAAAAGATTGATTGAGGCGTATGATCTCTATAAAATAAACATTTTTATAAACGAACAAATTCCCACAAAAAAAGTTAGAGGTGTTTATAAAAGTAACAACCCGGTTTTTCACAGGCTGGTAATTGTTGATAAAGAAAATGGCGGAAAATCCGATGCCTTAAATGTAGGCGTAAATATTGCCCGTTACGGCTACTTTGTATGCGTTGATGTTGATTGCGTGCTGGAGCAGGATGCATTGCTTAAAATGATAAAACCTTTCCTGGAAGAAACGAAGGTAAGGGTAATTGCTTCAGGCGGAGTAATACGAATAGCCAATAATTGCGTAATCGAAAATGGCAGATTAATAAAAATAAATTTGCCAAAAAAGTTTTTGCCAAGAATACAAACCATAGAATACATCCGTGCATTTTTATTGGGGCGAATGGCCTGGAGCAGATTAAATGGCTTGCTGCTTATTTCAGGAGCCTTCGGCGCTTTCGACAAAGACATTGTAATAAAATGCGGTGGCTACAGCACTCATACTGTGGGAGAAGACATGGAGCTGATCGTGCGTATGAGACGCTACATGGAAGAAAATAAAATTCCTTATAAAGTAAATTTTATTCCCGATCCTTTATGCTGGACAGAAGCTCCATCCGACTATAAAATACTCGGAAGACAAAGGAACCGCTGGACAAGAGGTACCATAGAAACGTTGAGGGAGCATAAAAAAATGTTTTTTAATCCGAAATATGGATTACTTGGAATGGTTAGCTACCCGTATTGGTTTTTCTTCGAATTTCTCGCGCCGCTTATTGAGTTTGCTGGGATATCTATATTTTTAATTTTAGCTTTTTTGGGTTTTGTACATTGGTCCGTTTTTCTCGCCTTGCTGGCATGCATCTTTCTATTTGGGTTTTTATATTCAGTCTTTGCTATATTAATGGAAGTGCTCACCTATAACCAATACAAAGGGCGAAACGATATTTTTAGATTGGTTGCTACCGCTTTTCTTGAACCCTTCCTGTTTCATCCTTTCGTGGTATGGTCGGCCATAAGAGGAAATATAGATTATTTAAGAAAGAAAAATAGCTGGGGCGAAATGACGAGACAGGGATTAAATGCAAACCATAAACCTATATCACCGGCAACTGAAACCGGAAGCATAACTCCCATAAAGAAAATAGATCTTTTAAGTCAAAAGATTATACCAGGCCTGAAAGAAGCCTCAGTTTACAGCGTTATACTTTTGGCGTCGATGTTATTCGTAAAAATTTTTGAGCTTGTACGTGATGCACAACATTTTGGCGTGCCACGAAACTTTTCAAAAGTGATAAGCCTTGGTATCATCAATGAACTTTCCTTTGTTTTAAATATTGCCCTGGTCCCGGTTGTCATTTTTATATTAATATATCTTTTTAATAAAAAGATTGCGCGTGTTTTTTTTAAGGCATTTTCTTTAGTCTTCATTGCTTTGCATGCGGCGCTCGCAGAATATTTTTTAGAAACGCTGGTGCCATTAGGCGCAGATCTGTTTGGTTATTCTCTTGCTGATATAAAGCAAACGGTAGGAGCTGCCAACATTTCAATTCCTTTTATTTGCAGTGTCA
>JALZAJ010000077.1 GCA_030948465.1 Bacteroidota bacterium | reverse complement strand
CCGGGTTTTCACTCCGCGGATTGTCTGATGTAAAAATTATTTTGTCGCTATATTCACAAGCTACTTCAGCCATTACCGGCCGCTTCAGCTTATCCCTATCGCCACCACATCCTACTACCGTAATTATTTTTTCTTCACCTTGTTTTAAATTTTTTATAGTTGCCAATACGTTTAACAGTGCATCGGGAGTATGTGCGTAATCAACAATTCCAATAATCTTTTCATTGGCAGATTGGATAAAATCAAACCTGCCTTCTGCACCGGATAAACTGCTTAACACCTGCAGCACCGTTTGTTTATCTTCTCCCAAACACACCGCCGCGCCATAGACCGCTAATAAATTATACGCATTAAAAGCTCCTATCATTCTAAAATGAACTTCGACATCGTTGACCGTTAGTAACAATCCTAAAAAAGAATTTTCAATGATCTTTCCTTTAAAATCAGCCAGAGTTTTAAGACTGTACAAATATTTTTTTGCATGTGTGTTCTGTAGCATAACTGCGCCCCGCTTATCATCTGCATTGCTTAGCGCAAATGAAGAAGAAGGAAGTGAATCGAAAAACTGCTTCTTTACTTTTATGTATTCATCAAAAGTTTTATGATAATCGAGGTGATCGTGCGTGATGTTACTGAAGATGCCTCCGGCAAAATGCAACCCTCCTATCCTGTTTTGATGTATGGCATGTGAACTCACTTCCATAAATAGGTACGAGCAGCCTTTATGTACCATTTCGGCTATCAGCTTATTGAGACTTACTGCATCGGGAGTAGTGTGAGTAGAAGGAATTATCGTGTCGCCAATTTGATTTTGAACCGTGCTTATAAGTCCGCATGTATTATTTAATGCTGAAAATAATTTGAATAATAATGTGGCGATAGTGGTTTTACCATTTGTGCCGGTTACGCCTACAAGTTTTATTTTTTCTGATAAGTTGCCATAAAAATTATGCGCCATAATGCCCGCCGCAATACCTGTATTTTCCACCACTGTATATTGCACTTTATCATTTATTTCTTCAGGCAGTGTTTCGCACACAATGGCTGATGCGCCTTTTGAAATAGCCTTTCCAATAAATTGATGCCCATCGGAAACCGTTCCCTTTATTGCAATGAAACAAGTGCCAGTCGTCACTTTACGTGAATCTATCTGTAGATCCATTACTTCAGTTATGGATGCTCCTTCTACTGAGAGAATTTTTACCTTATATAATATTTGTTGTAATGCCACCATTAATTCAATTCAATATTTATAGACTGTCCTTTTATAAAATCTGCATCCTGTGCAAGAGATTGATGAGTGACTTTTCCGCGGCCCGATGCAACAACTTTTAAACCCATATTCTCAAGCAGGTACACCGCATCTTTTAATCCCAGGCCGGTTACATCGGGTACCTTATTTTGAACCGCAGGAATATTATAGGCCGTGTTCAACCCCGCCTTTCGGTTCTGCAGAGCCATAATTCTCCATGAGCCGGATATTGCCGAATCAACTGAAGCATATTGAAACACATTCACAATTTTGCTGAGATCTGTTTTTAATCCATACATTCTGTAAGTGGTGCTGTCAATTTTATTTTGAAATTTATTCAACGGTTCCCTGGAAAATTCAGTTGCATAGATCCTGTCAGCAACCTCTTTAAATACAGGCGCTGAAACGACGCCTCCATAAGCGAGCTTCGATTCGTTACTATTTTGAATTACAACCGCTATGCTATATTTTGGATTATCTGCAGGAAAATAACCAATGAATGAAGATTGATAGATTTTATTGCCTTTGTTATAACCGCGATTATCCATGGCCGTTACAGCCGTTCCGGTTTTGCCCGCAAATTTGTACACATCGTTTTTTAACTGATGCGCTGTTCCATGATCATTTTCCACGACCGCCAGCATGCAGTCCTTTAATTTACCGAGCGTTTCATCACTGCAAATTTTATCTACGAGTACCACCGGATGAAATGATTTTATTTCCCTTCCCATCTCTTTTATTGAATTCACCAGGTAGGGTTTCATCATCGTACCATTATTGGCAACTGCATTATAAAGCATCAGCATGTGCAATGGAGTTACGAGTTCTTCATAGCCATGTGCCATAAAAGGAATAGTAAATTTTGTCCAGTATTTTCCCCCGGGTTTTTTAATAAGCGGCGCTGCAGCTCCAACGATATCTATACCGGTAACAGTATCCAGGCGCAAGTGATGCAAGTGATCGTAAAAGACCTGGGGCTGATTATGGTAATATTGATCGGCCATTGTTGCAAAAGCGACATTGGAAGACCGGGCAAAGGCTTCCTTTACGGTAAGAAGGCCGGTTCCCAAATGAGAGTCCCTGATCTTAAGTCCATAAAAAGATTTTTGGCCGCCTTCACAATCAACAATGCTTCCCGTATCCACATATTTATCTTCAAGAAGGGCTAATAAAGTCGCTAACTTAAAAATAGATCCTGGCTCTGTTTTTTTACCCAGGCCATAATTATAATCCTCGATGTAGTCGCCATCGGGTCTTTTGCCGAGGTTAGCAATCGCTTTTATTTTTCCGGTTTGAGTCTCCATCACTATGCAGGTTCCATGCAATGAATTATTCTCCACCATCATTTTCATCAGTGCATTTTCGGCAACATCCTGCATGTAAGTATCAATCGTTGTAATGAGGTCTTTACCATTTTCCGGTTCAATTTCTCCACCATCCACCGGCACATAAGCGCCTGCCATATATCTCATTAAGCGTTGTCCCGTTTGTCCTTTCAGCAGACTGTCGTATGATCTTTCAAGCCCAACGTTTTTGCTGGTGTCTCCCCGGGAAAGACCGATCGTCCTGTTAGCAAGCAATACATAAGGATTTACCCTGTTGTCTCTTACATCTATAATGAAACCGCTCTTGTTGCGGCCCTGCCTTACCAGTGGAAAATCTCTTAGCAGCTTATAATCTTCAAAAGAAATTTTCTTTTTTAGGGAGTAATATCTTTCCTGTTTTTTATAGGCGGTGGCTAAAAGTTTTCGGTATGAAGACTTTGTTCCATCGTTAAACAAACGGGCTA
>JALZAJ010000069.1 GCA_030948465.1 Bacteroidota bacterium | reverse complement strand
ATAAAAATAAATTGACTGGCATACTTATTTTTATTTGTGGCTTTCTCAGTTTTTTACCATCAACCAGTTTTTCTCAAAAGCTGGAATTTAGCTACAGCTATTTTAATCTTTCCCGTAACAGCGGGGGTGGAACGCTTGAGCAGGGCGATACGATCGAAGTGCATGCACTTGTAAAAGTAAATTCCACCACTAATAACTTCTATTACATCGACACCATTCGCACCGGAATGCAATACGTAAGTAATTCTGTAAAGCTCATTACAAATGAAGGTGTTTCTTTTGCAGGAAGCGGACCTTATACCGATCTGACGAATGATGATGCCGGAGTTTATGATCCCATGGGCAATCCCAGGATAAGAGTGAACATTGGTACAGGATTCGCCAATGCTCAGAACGGAATTAATTTTGGAAATATAACCGGCGGTGGAACTGTTGCTGCCGGCAGCGTTCCAAAATTTTATGGCTCCACGCTGTTTATTGTGGCATATAAACTTTTAATAACAGCTAACAATGGAGATACAATACATCCCACAGGAAATTATTTTTTTGATACAGCCGGAGTAAATCAAACATTCCGCTTTAATTATGCCGGTATAAAGGTTATCAAAAACCAGGCGCTTTGCAATAACTTTTCAAGCGCCACATTCACGGCTGAGAGTTCTTTTGATTCGGGAACTATACAAAACAGGGTGTTACCAGCAATAGTTCCCGGCTATACGAAAGTAGATTTGGCAGCTAATGCGCCGGGCGATAATTATTACTCGATTGCAAACAATACAAGTGCTACAGGCGCCACCGACAATACCACTCCTTTTAAGCCTACCGCGAATGCGACACGCGTCTTCGGCGGATTTTGGGATATAATTGGCGACCATACAAATGCTTCAAATCCTTTGGCGGGTAACTTACCCGTGGCTCCGGGGCAACGTGGAGGCTATATGCTGGTTGTAAACGCCGCATTTACTACCGGTGAAGTGTACAGGGATACCATAAAAAATGTTTGTCCTAATACCTACTATGAATTTTCATCGTGGGTAAGAAATATTTGCGGGGTATGCGGAATCGATCAAAATAGCAATCCAACGTACACTCCAGGAGTATTTCCCAATTTATCTTATACTATCAATGATGTCGATTATTTTACTACAGGAAATATTTTACACGATACGTTATGGCAAAAACGCGGTTTCATATACAAGACCGGGCCTGCTGAAACGCAATTTAGAATTACTATAAAAAACAATGCTGCCGGCGGCGGCGGTAATGATTGGGTTCTCGACGATATTAAATTAGCCACTTGTTATCCAAACCTGATAAATAACCCGAAAGACACGGCTACTGCTTGTTCCGGTTACTCGCTTACTTTAAGTGATACTGTAAAAAGCTACTTTAATAATTACACTTATTACTGCTGGGAAAAAAGCAGCGATGGTATTTCCTGGGCTACAACCGGAGTTTGCGGTACAAAAGTTCCGGTGCTTGTAAATGGTTTATGGCAATATGTAGTTGATACTTCATTTACAACGATTTCTGCAGATAGCGCAACCTATTACAGGCTAAAAGTAGGTACAACTTTCTCTAATTTAAACGACCCTACCTGTTCTGTAAGCAATAGCCAAAGAATATTTGTGAAAGTTTACAATGCCAGTTGTGGTGTACTTGATACAAAACTCTTAAACTTTAAAGGCACGCTCGTCAATGACAAAGGCGTCTTGAAATGGACATCAAGCGAGGTAAATCTTAAAGAATACCAGGTAGAAAAAAGCCTGAACGGTGTGAACTTCTTTCGTGCCGGTATAGTTTCCGCGAAAAATAATCCCGATGAAGTAAATTATTTTTTCAACGATCCGGAAAAAATTTCGGGAATGGTATATTACCGGTTAAGACTGATAAGTAAATCAAACGTTGCAGACAAGTATTCAAAAACAATCACTCTGTATAATAAGGATACCAACTTCAAAATAACTGTGGCGAATCCATTTAAAGGCAGCGTAAATATCGATATGTTTATTCCACAGGATGGCCAAGTAGAAATACATCTTTTTGATGCGTTTGGCCGGTCGGTAAAAAATAAGCATGTAATCCTTAATAAAGGAAATTCGAAAGTTACATTGGATGATGTAGGAAACATATCATCGGGAATATATATTTTGAGCGTTAAATTCCAAAATAAAGTAATTCAAAATAAATTATTTAAAACAAACTAAGGCCTAAGCCTAAGAAAAAGACGTCTGATTCGTATCACCTTTGAATGAATAAAAAGTGAATCTTTTTGCTTGTTTTCTGATTAGAAGCAGGCTTTACTCAAATTGTTACAGACAACTGATTTTAATGGTAAATCTCCTGCTTAAAAGAAATATCTGCGGGAGTACTGCACAATGAGGCGCATCAGCTTTTTTCGTTTTAGTCGCAATCAGTAATTATAACAATTCATCTGTTTATCGTGATTTCTTTTATTTTTATATCAAAGAAAATATATTTTTAAATTCGCGGTTAAAGATTCTATTTTTAGGATTAGCTATACCATTTAAAACTGTATCTATTTGCAAGAGATAAGACACCGTTATTGATGTGCTTTTGGATTTTTTTCTGATTTAATCAGAAGTATTGCAAATATTTCTAAGCACATAAAAAAAACCGCCTTTATTAAGGCGGCTAAAAAATTAATAAAATTCTTTCCTTAAAATATTTGAAATCTTCCGACCTTATAGTTATCAGTAGTCCCACCGCTGCTTATAGAATCATATATTTCGCCGACGTTTTTTGCAAACCAACGTTCATCGGTTTCAATGGGAGTTGGAATTCCTGTTATAAAATATTCGTATTGCATTTTTATTATATCGGGAAAGTTAAAGCTCCCAACAGTCGCGGGAACCGCATAAGCCAAAAGCGTCATCTTAATATAGCCCGAAACCGGTAAGCCGCCAATAGTTCCGCTTACAGTTTGTGAAACCCAGGTTGAATTTACCGGCACATTATCTTTTAAAAATATAAATTCTCCGGAGACATTCTGGTCAAAAGGAATGTAATTTGAAAAGTCAGCATACTGATAATAACTACCCCCGGGCTTGCGATAATATGCCGAATCGAACGCGCCGGCTGAAGGCACATCGTATGCAGCTATTGTATTATAAACATTGCCGTTTATTGTGGGCGAATAATTAATCACTATGGTATGCACGGAATCGGACGATGTACCTTGTACATATTCATACGTCCAGTTAGAGTTTAAAGTGAGTGGGAAATAATCTCCCGATGGAGTGGCACCTGGTAAAAATGTAATACTAAAACTACAGGTGCTTCCACCGTAGGTTACTGTAAATGTCTGTGCGCCTGAATTGATCGGGGTACCAGTTCCGGCTAAAGTAACAATTTGCAACCCTGCTGAGGCAAACGTTCCGGATTTTGAAAAGCTAACCCCATTGACGGTATTCGTTGTAATAAAATAATTCCCGGGAGTTGTTACATTCACTTGAAGCTGCACGCTGTTGGTTTGGTTAAGCACTATTCCCTGCTGATAAACACCGCCAACGGTAAAGGGAGTGCAATTGCCTCCTCCGCCTCCTAAAGTACCCGCGGAAGCAGACCCAAAGTTTATACTGAAAGTGCATTGAGCGGTACCATAACTTACGGTATAAATTTGATTACCGGTTGCTGCCGGTGTACCAGTTCCCGCTAAAGTTACGTTCTGTACGCCCGCGGAAGTAAACGTTCCGCTTTTAGTAAAGGACACTCCGTTTAAAGTGTTGGAAGAAATGGTATAAGTGCCAGGTACAGCAACCGTAACCTCTACCTGAACGGTGTTGGAAGCAGTAAGCGCCGTTCCCTGGGAATAAGCTCCATTTAAAATTACAGGTTTACAATTGCCCGAACTATCTCCTAAAACTCCGGATGAAATGCCTCCGCCGGTTGTGCCTTGTTGTTTAAGTGACGCAGTGAATTTTCCCTGAGTCAATTGCAGTACTTTACCTGTGGAATCCAAAGCAGATCCTGAAAAAGTACCCGCAATATTATTATTGCCGTAAGAGGTCACGTTCACTATAAATTCACCAATCAATTGATTTGCCTGGTAGATAATATTTGAACCAGACGAATAGGTGAATGAGGTTTGAAATAAAGAAGCTTTATAAAGACCCGTTTGAAATTTATCAGAAAACAAATGAAGATGAAATGTTTGGGTTAGATCACTTGATCTTCCAATGAGGTGCAGTTCCTGCGTGGAATTGCTGGAATCAATATAGGCCGTATCAATATTACCTAAAAATTGCTTTAAGCTATCTTTAAATTCCCAGGTGCCCGTGGGAACCACAACACCTTCAACACTGTATTCTTTCTGGCAACTGTTTAAAAATACCACACCAAGGCATAAGTAAATCGCGATTTTGATAGTTTTCATGAGTGAAATTTAAAATTAATTTTTAAATAATGGGTATGATTATCAATACTAAGAAACCTGCATTTCATCGTTAACCAAGGTTTCGGTTTCTACACTTTGCGAATGAATATTTTTTGGGTACTGTTTAAAAAAGCGCTTTTGAAAAACAAGAATAGTAATAATTCCAGTTGAAATTGACGCGTCAGCAAGATTAAAAATTGGCCTGAAAAACTCAAAGTCTTCTCCGCCCCAAACCGGTATCCAGAGCGGGAAATGTGCATTTCTGATGATGGGGAAATAGAGCATATCAACTACTTTTCCATGTAAAAAACCAGCATATCCGTGTGGCGGAAATAATTTAGCAACATTATAGGTGTACATACTGCTATCCTCGAAAATAATTCCGTAGAACATACTGTCAATTAAATTGCCAAGGGCTCCGGCGAATATTAACGCGGCGCAAATAATAAATCCCGGATGGTATTTTTTCTCAATGATCTGCCTGAGATAAAAAATACCAAAAATAACCGCTGCCAGCCGGAATAAAGTAAGCAACATTTTACCCCATTCGCCGCCGAACTTCCAGCCGTAAGCCATTCCTTCATTCTCGATAAAATATAGTCTGAACCAATTGCCAACTATTGCGTGCGATTCCCCTGCATGAAAATGAGTTTTCACATAAATTTTAAGTGCCTGGTCAGCAAGCACTATCAGGCAAATAAACAAAAAAACATTTCTTCCTTTCACGTAGTAAAAATTTGTCCAAATGAACTTCTTTGGAGAAGCGCAAAGATAGCAAAATTGAAGAAGGCTATTTATCAAATACGTTAATTATTGTTAAATAGGATCTTCTGTTCAAACGATTTTTTTAAAATTAATATTGCCGCAAAATCCGGCTTTATTTACAAGCCAGGGTAGAATTTATTCTTCAAAATAAACCCTTTTTACCCTTTGAGAAATCCCTGTCATGATTTCGTATGGTATGGTTTCAGCCCACATTGCCAGCATAGATAACGGCAAGCTCTCGCCGAAAACAATTACGGGTTCACCTTCCTGTACAGATTCAAATCCTGTAACATCCAGCATCGTCATGTCCATGCATACATTACCCACCACGGAAACCAGTTTGTTCCTGAACAACATTTTCCCCTTTCCGTTGCCGAGGTTCCTGGGATACCCATCTGCGTAGCCTATACGCACGGTAGCTATTGTGCTGTCTCTTTCAAGTTGGGCGTTTCTTCCATAACCCACGGTGTCTCCCGCCCTTACTTTTTTAACCTGGGAAATAGTAGTGGTAAGCGTAGTAACATTTTGAAGCTTTTGATGCATGGCATTATTATTATCAACTCCATAAAGGCCTATCCCAAGCCGTACCATATCCATTTGAAATCCGGGATGGCGGCTAATTGCCGAAGTGTTCGCAACGTGTTTATAAAACGGATAGCCGGTTGCCTCCTCAAGCTTTTGAGCGCAATCTTGAAAATCGCGAACTTGTTGTTGTGTAAACAGATCATGTTTTTCATCTTCACTTGCAACAAGGTGTGTAAACACAGTCATCACTTTTAAAAAGCTGTTTGATGAAAGGTGAGTCGCTAACTTTTTTATATCGCCGGACGTAAAGCCTAACCGATGCATTCCGGTATCGATTTTTATGTGAACCGGATAGTTACCGGCGCCGCTTAATTTTAAAAAATTCTCAAACTCATGTAAAATCGAAAATGAAAATATTTCCGGCTCGAGATTATAATTTATGAGTGATGCAAAGGTGCTTATCTCAATATTCATAACCATTATGGGTACGTTGATACCAGCTTTACGTAACTCTACTCCTTCATCAGCATAGGCAACCGCGAGGTAATCTATCTTATTAAATTCAAGCACCGAAGCAATTTCATAACTACCACTTCCATAACTGAATGCTTTCACCATACCCATAATTTTTGTTGTTGGCAAAAGAAGTTGTTTGTATTGCTTTAGGTTATGAACAATTGCATTGAGGTTTATTGATAATACCGTTTGATGAACTTTTTGCTCAAGAGCGACGACTATTTGCTCAAAGCCAAAAATACGGGCGCCCTTTACCAAAATGTTTTCATCGTGAAAATGTAACGGCGAGATACTTTTTAAAAAATCATCCAGGGTTAAGAAGAAGTGAGTTTCTTCAAGAGAGGAAAATTCTTTTTGATGAAAAAATAATTCGGGTCCGATGCCAATCAATTTCCTTACTTTTTTCTGTTTAAAAAGTGAGGCAACTTCAACATACAAGGCATGCGGCTTCATACCGGACTGCAAAATATCTGATAAGATAACGGTGTGCTTCTTATGCTGTTTCTGCTGGGCCAAAAAATCAAGAGCCATACTTAAAGAATGCAGATCATTACTATAACTGTCATTGATAAGGGTACAATGATTAATGCCTTGCTTAAGCTCCAGCCGCATGGCAATGGGATACAGTGACGTAAATCTGTCGGTAATTTTTTGTGCGTTTTTGTTTAGTATTATCAAAACACACCAGCAGGTAACAGCATTTTCAACGGAGGCATCGTCAACAAACGGAATAGTGATTGTATAATTTTTTGCCTGGTAAATTCCCTCAATACTTGTTGAATTTTTATTTTTAATTACGGAAACAATTTGCAAATCGTTACCCGTTTTTTTTCCCCATGAAAACAGTTTCAAATGATCGTTTTCATTTTTTATACTTTTTTTAAAAGCTATTACTTCGTTCTTTATTTCTTTATCGTTACCGGAAAAAATAAGGTGATCAGAATTTTTAAATAAGAGTAGTTTTTCATTAATTTTTTGAGTCTTGTTCTTAAAACCTTTATCGTGTGCGTGGCCGATGTTAGTAAGCACACCAATAGTTGGCTTTATCATTTTTTCCAAAAAGCTCATTTCCCCAACGGTTGAAATTCCAGCTTCAAAAATGCTTAAAGTGTTTGACGAATTTATATTTAAAACACTTAGGGGAACACCTATTTGTGAATTGTAGCTTCGCGGGCTTCGTACAATTGAATACTCATCTTCCAGAAGATGAGCAAGCCATTCTTTTACAATGGTTTTTCCATTACTGCCCGTGATGCCGATGACCGGAAACTTGCCGCCACCGGGCATTGTATCGTGAATAGCTCTATGAATTTCAGCCAATGATTGTAATGCATGAAGTGTATTTTTTACACCAATCACATTTGCCCCGGGAATTTTTTTTAAGTCCACCCGGCCCTCTTCAATTAAAAAATTGCGAACTCCTCTTTGGTAAAGATTTTCTATAAATTCATGTCCATCTTTGTGAGGAGTATTTATTGCAAAAAAAATGGTGCTTCCCGGAAATAAAATTTTCCTGCTATCAAGGGAAAGATAAGCAGGCTGAGGTATATCGGGGTAGAAAACAATGAGTTTTCCTCCTGTATAATTAGCAAGTTGCTCAACCGTATAATTGATAGCTGCATTCACTATAATCTAAACTTTATAATTAATAAAAATAGCTTACGCCTGTTCTTCCATTTTTTTACTCATATAAATGGAAAGCAAAATAGAACCAAACAGGCAGCAAAGTATTACGAGCAAAGACAACCAAATAGGCAAGTGAATGTCAAAATATTCTATCAACATTTTTACCCCGATAAAAATTAAAACGATGGCTATTCCTTCTTTAAGATATTTGAATTTACCCACCGCACCTCTAAGTAAAAAAAATAAAGAACGCAATCCCAACACGGCAAAAATATTAGAAGTGTAAATCACCATTTTCGTTTGAGTGATTGCAAATACAGCAGGAATAGAATCCAACGCAAAGACCACATCCGTTGTTGCAAGCATTAGTACGACGACAAAAAGCATGGTAAAATGTTTTTTACCATTAATCATTTTTGTAAACCTTCCATTATTTTCCTGGTGTGTGAGAGGGACTATTTTTTTAATAAATTTATATACCGCATTTTGTTCCGGATCAAATTCTTTTTCACTATCCACTAAAAACATTTTTACGCCGGTATAAACCAGGAAGCCGCCAAAAATATATAGTATCCAAAAAAATCTTTCGACAAGAGCAATTCCCGCAGTGATAAAAATTACCCGTAAAATAATGGCTATTAAAATACCGAGGAGCAACACCCTGTTCGAGTTTTTTTCGGGAATTCCAAAATAGGAAAATATCAGGATGAAGACAAAGATATTATCTACGCTGAGACCCCATTCCATCAGGTAAGCGCTTATGTATTCGAGAGCAGTGGTTTGCCCGTCTTCAAACCAAACAAATAAAAAAAAACCCATGCCCAGGCTTACCCAAAAAACCGTTTGTAAAAAGGCCTGCTTTATTGAAATGCTCTGTGATTTTTTACTTAAAAGCCCAAGGTCGAAAACAATCGCTAATATCAGCACAATTCCAAACACGACATAACTCCATTCTGTTGCATTCATTTATAATGTATTGCGGCAAAGATAAGTTTTGGCTTAGCGAAAATTTACTGTCAGCAACATTTTATTGCGCAGCGTATTTTCTTCTGCGCCACCATTGGTAGATAACGCCAAAAAGCGCCACCGCAAAAACCGGCAAGGCGGTGTTTATTATTTGCCAGGTTGCCTTTTCACTTTCAATTTTTTTGGGATCGAGCAGCCGTAGTGTATAATCTTTTCCTCTCGCCTCACTAAGACCTTCATCGTTCATTAAATACTCAATACAATTTTCAACAAATTGTTTATTGGCAAATTGATATTCGTATTGGGTTCCTACTGTATAAGGATTTACGCCCATTGGCAAGCGTTGTCCCTGCAACACGCCATTCAAGGCAATATCGCCATCGGCCACCACGATCATTTTATTTTCGTTGAGACTTTGGGGCAAAAAAGCAGAGCCAAACTTCGCCAGCGAGTCTATTGATGGCTGGCTTATCCTGTTTTTATATAATGAAGTAAATTTTCCTTCTAATAAAGCAGCAGCCGGTATGTTGTGCCGGTTAAAAGCGCGGTCTTCGGGGGCATTACGATTTTCGGCACTGCTGATAAGCGCCGGCGTTTCAATGGTGCGGGCATTTGCTGATGAGCTAAGTAAAATGGTTTTTTTTATTCCCGGAGAACTTACCGTATCAATAGAATTCACAAATTTACCGGCAACCAGTCCAAGGTTTTTATTGATCAAACTGTTTTGTTTTGATTCAAATAATGGAAAGTAATTCCAATGCAAAAATTCATATTGCTTATTTCCATTTACATCAAAAGGCAAAAAATCGCATTGAAGATCCATCAAAAGATCCGGGTTGATTCTTATGCCATATCTAAATAAAAGGTCTTCCAACTTCAGATTACGATCGTATGCGACAACCTGGTTTTTAATTTGAAGGCTATCCATTTCCGCCTCAAGCCTGTCTATGAACCAAAGTACTTTTCCACCATGCATTATATACTGGTCAATCTTTAATTTTTCCTCTTCGCTGAAGGAAAGGGTTGGTTTTACAATCATCAGCAATTTAAATGTATCGGGAATAACAGGCTCTTTTGAAATATTTAAAGTAAATAAATCATAATTTTTCCTTAACACATTTTCTACCAAATCATAAACATTATCACCGGTTGGCTCGCCATTTCCAACTGAATAGGCAATAAGTGAGCTCCGGTTTCTGACTATCTTATTTATGGCATCAGCAAACTTATATTCCAAAAGCGCTTCGGCACTATTCAGTTCCGGCGGAGTTATGATCGTTTTTGTACCGGAGTATAAATTTACCGGAAGCAGTTTACCCTGGTAATGGATCAAGGCAGCCGGATATACATATTGAGACTGCTCTCCTGCTTTTAATTGCGTTTTTAAATTAATAGGAATTAAGCCCAACGAGGAAAGTGTATCGGCATACGTTCTGGATGTTCCCGTAATTATACTTTCCGGAGAGATGAGTTTGTAGCGAATATTTCCGTGCGCATATTCTTTAAATTCCTGCAGTAACTCTATTGAGGTGTTAGCCAGTTTTTTAAATCCGGATGGCAGATCCCCCTTTAAAAAAATATCTATTTCAACCGCATCATTAATATTTCCAAGTATTTTTTTTACCGGTGAAGAAATAGTGAATCTTTTTTCATTGGTAAGATCCATGCGGTAATGAAAAGCCGCTGCAAGCAAATTCAATATTACTGCTGTGATTAAAACAATAATCAGGCTCCATCCTTTATTTGCAAATAACAATGATCCTTTTTTAAAAGTGTTTTCCTGAAAAAGCCTTTGGGTAAAAAAGAGAAATAGAAAAATGATGCTTAGAAAATAAATAATATCCCTTGTATCCACCACACCGCGGCTTATACTGCGGTAATGCAGATCAATTCCTGCCATTTCCAGGTAGTAATCTGCATTACCCGAAAAAACAGGCATTTTACTAATGGCATTAAACCCAAAATATAAAATAACACAGGCAAAGGCTCCCATTAAAAATGCTACCACAGCATTGGAAGTGAGCGATGAACACCATAAACTTATCGCCGCAAAAACCCCGGCAAGAAACAGTAATCCGATATAAGAACCAAAAATTCCTCCGCCGTCAATTCCTCCGGACGACGCTAAATGATGAATAGTATAAACATATAAACCTGTTGGCAGCAACGAGATCATAATTACAATAAGTACGGCAAAATATTTTCCGGTCACAATCTGCCAGCCGGAAAGCGGGCGGGTTTTTAATATTTCAAAAGTGCCGGTCCTAAATTCATCGGCAAAACTCCGCATACACAAGGCAGGGATCAAAAAAATAAATATCCAGGGAGCCAAATCGAAAAACTGGTCAAGTGTGGCATAGCCAAAATCAAAGAGATTGCTGTCCTTTAAAAAAAAAAGAAAAAACCCCGTTATAAGCAGAAAAAAAATTATAGTGATATACCCCGTGAGGCTGCTAAAAAATTGGTGTAATTCTTTTTTTACGATTGATATCATAAGATGGAGGAAACATTAACGTTCAGGTTTGAAAAGTAACTAAAAGTTTTTGATTTAAAATAAAGCAGCGTTTTTATACAGGCATTTGTCTTTATTATGCTGACCTATTGACGACTACCTTTCTAATTGTCTCTATTAAAATGCATCACTGAATTAAGAAAGATAAAACCTTTCTTCGATTGGAAAAGCAATCTTCATTGATTCTGAAATGAAAAGTTTACCTGAACAGACTGCTGAAAGCCCCGTACCAACGGGGCTTTTTTATGTACATCAGGCATGTATATGAGCTATAAGGCAAGAGTCACGAACACGCTTTATAGTAGGGAGTGTTAGCCAGAAGCAAGGGTGTCATGAGTGAGTGGATCAACAGCCGCAAAGGCTATTGCAGGACAGCACACAGCCCCATACTGTGTCGTGCATTAAACAAATACTTTACACGGTTAGATACTATTGGAAAAGCAGAACACAGGAGAAAACTTTTCTAACAAACCCCTATACGAACCTTGCGTACGTTGGTGAGAGCACAGGTGGCCAATAATGGCTACCTCCTACTCGATTTTTAACTCGCCCGGGCGTGGGCGTTCAAATAGGGAGGTCTTTTCATAACTTCGCGCCATGTCAGTTGATGATAAATATGAAGCGGTAATTGGATTGGAAGTGCATGCCCAGTTGCTCACCAACAGTAAATTATTCTGTGGCGACAATGCCGCATTTGGCAGCCCACCGAATACAAATATCAGCGCAATTTCGCTGGCGCACCCCGGCACATTGCCGGTCATGAATAAAAAAGCTATTGATTATGCCATCAGGCTTGGCCTTGCTTTCAATTGCGACATTGTCCGCAATAATTATTTTGCAAGAAAAAATTATTTCTATCCTGATCTTCCCAAAGGCTACCAGGTTTCTCAGCATACAACTCCTATTTGTAAAAATGGGCAGGTACCTATTACGATAGATGGAAAAGAACGAAAGATTGTATTAAACAGGATTCACCTGGAAGAGGATGCCGGAAAAAGTATTCATGATGCGGATGAAAATTTTACTTGTATTGATCTTAATAGAGCTGGCGTACCCTTGCTTGAAATTGTTTCTGAGCCTGACATGCATTCCGCGGAGGAAGCATACGCCTACGTTACGGAAATAAGAAAAACAGTGCGCTATCTGCAAATATGTGATGGCAATATGGAAGAGGGCAGCATGCGCTGTGATGCAAATGTTTCCATAAGATTACGTGGAGAAAAATCGCTCGGGACAAAAGTGGAAGTAAAAAATCTCAACTCGATAAAAAATGTAAAAAAGGCAATCGAGTTTGAAGTCAGCCGCCTGATTGCATTAGTGGAAGCTGGCGAGGAGATCATCCAGGAAACACGGAGTTTCGATGCGGCAAATGGCTCTACTTTTTCATTGAGAAATAAGGAAGAAGCAAATGACTATCGTTATTTTCCAGAGCCCGATTTGGCGCCTTTTCATATAACTGAAGAGATGATTGCTTCGATAAAAAAATCGTTGCCGGAGTTATCTGCCGCTTTGGAGAAAAAACTTATGGAAGAGTATTCTTTACCAGCGAATGATGCAAAGGTTATATGCGATGAGCGGGAAACTGCCGCTTTTTTTGAACAAATAGTCAGCAATACCACAAATTATAAGGCTGCTTCTAATTGGTTGCTGGGCCCGGTAAAATCATACCTCAATGAAAATAATATTGAGATTGAAAATTTTCCTATTTATGCAAAAACGATAGCGACTCTTGTTGATTTGGTCGAAGAGGGAAAAGTGAGTTTTGGAATAGCGGCTTCTAAAATTTTACCTGTATTATTAACCTCGCCTGAAAAAGACCCGGAGCAAATTGCCAAAGAACTAAATGTGTTACAGGAAAGAAATGATGATACACTCAACATTTGGGTAGATGAAGTTCTTGCCCGGATGCCCGAGAAAATTTCAGAATATAAAAAAGGTAAAAAAAATCTTATCGGCTTATTTGCAGGCGAAGTAAAAAAAGCAAGTAAGGGAAAAGCAGATATGCAGGCCGTGAATAAACTTCTTACTCAAAAATTAAATCAATAATATAAATTCCATGAACAAATTAGTCATTATAATAGGTACGCTATTTTTATTTTCATGCCAGGGTAAAGAACAGCCTGGCACATTCACGGTATCTGGCAATTTGAAGAACGCCCCTGATCAAAAGGTTTTTCTTGAACAAATATTTTTCAATCAGCAACCACCGCAGGTTATCGATACAGCCGCGATGAAGAGCGGCAAATTCGAAGTAAAAGCATTGGCTGCGGAGGAAGGATTATACAGGTTGCGGTTTGAAAAAAATGCCGGATATATTTTTATCAACGATAAAGAACATATTGATTTTACCGCGGACGCTAATGATTCAACTTTGCTTTCGACAAAATTTAATACGCCTGCAAATGCTTCTCTTTCAAATTTTATTATTGCATTAGATTCGCTGCATACCATTCTCATCGGCCAGGATCATCATTTAAAAGATCTTCAAAGTGGAAATAATGATAGCCTTATCGCGGTGACGCAAAATCAATTTAATGCGACAAATACCGGCTATAAAAATTTCCTTCATCAATATGTTGATACGACAAAAAGCCCTGTGGTGGCTATTTTCGCATTAAGTTATGCGCAGGAGTTGGGCATAGATACTGTAAAGCGAATGCTTGCCGATCTCACCAAAAAATTTCCTAAAAGCACTCCCGTAGCAAACGTAGTAAAGCAGTTGGAGCAGATGACGGCTGCACAATCTCAGCCTCAGAGCGGGCAACTTTCTGTAGGGCAGCAAGCTCCCGATTTCACACTACCTGATACAAGTGGTAAGCCTGTTGCGCTAAGTTCTTTGCGGGGTAAATATGTATTGGTAGATTTTTGGGCAAGTTGGTGTGGTCCATGCAGGGAAGAAAATCCAAATGTGGTGGCAACTTATCAGCAATTTAAAAACAAGAATTTTGCAATCTTAGGTGTATCACTTGACAAGGAAAAAGGAGCATGGCTCAAGGCTATTAAAGATGATAAGTTAGCATGGACGCAGGTAAGCGATCTTAAATTCTGGAACAGCGCTGCAGCAGCATTGTATAACGTGGAGGGTATTCCTTACAATGTGCTGATTGATCCGCAGGGAAAAATAATTGCAACAGAACTTCGCGGACCCGATCTCGCCAATAAATTGAATGCTATCCTGCAATAGAGAGTAAGCCTGAATTACTAAATAATTCTCATGGCCTTGGTAAAGGTGGTAAACACAAACGGAAGAGACATCCAGAAATATTCCCTGATAAATACCAGCATAAGTATTAAGACAATAGCGGAGATAAAAAAAGCGATCCAGTATTTGCCAACCGATTGCGTTTCATTCATTTGAAAAAGATTTTGGCAAATATAAAAAGAACATATTAAAGTTTGCCTTTTTGTAATAAAACGATCGGGATCATTGCGATTATTTACAAATTTGAATACTGTGTACTTTTTAAGAGTTGCTTATTCCATCAATCAATTTTTGATTTGTACTTCTCTGGTTTCTCCCAAACAGATAATGGTTAATTTTACCTGTTCAAAAAAAATGCACCGTGGCTGATATTATTACTTTATTACCAGAAAATATTGCTAACCAGATAGCAGCCGGCGAAGTGATTCAACGACCTGCAAGCGCCGTAAAAGAATTACTGGAGAATGCAGTGGATGCCAGTGCCACAGAAATAAAGCTATTCGTAAATGATGCTGGCAAATCGTTGATCCAGGTTATGGACAACGGCAAGGGAATGAGTGAAACCGATGCCCGTATGGCTTTTGAGCGTCATGCAACTTCTAAGATTAAGAATATTGATGATCTTTTTCACATAAAAACTATGGGCTTCAGGGGAGAAGCATTGGCAAGCATTGCCGGTGTTTCCCAGGTTGAATTAAAAACAAAAAAAACGGGAGAATCCATTGGCACATGTATTGAAATTGAAAACAGTGTGGTTGTGTCGCAGGAACCTGTCGCCACAAATGAAGGGACCAGTATTTGCATGAAAAATTTGTTTTTTAATGTGCCTGCCCGAAGAAATTTTCTTAAAAGTAATGCGTCTGAATTAAGGCATATCGTTGACGAATTCATCCGGGTTGCCATGGCATTTCCGGATGTATTTTTCTCACTTACATCTAACGGACAAGAAGTGTTTCACCTTGAGAAAGGATCTTTGAAACAAAGAATTATCCAGATACTTGGGAACAGCTATAATGCAAAACTGGTAAGCGTAAAAGAGGACACCGATTACTTAACTATTTATGGTTTTGTCGGGAAGCCAGAGACTTCAAAAAAAACCCGGGGTGATCAGTATTTTTTTGTCAACAACCGTTTTATAAAAAGTCCTTATCTCAATCACGCTGTTATGAATGCTTTCAACGATATGATTGCTAAAGACAGTTTTCCTATGTACACCTTGTTTATAGATTTGGATCCTTCGAGGCTTGATATAAACGTGCATCCCACCAAGCAGGAAATTAAATTTGAAGATGAAAAGATCATTTATGCATTTGTTCAATCGGCGGTGAAACATGCACTTGCTCAATACAGTGTTACCCCTACTTTAGATTTTGAATTGGATAATACGATTCAGCATACTGATGCGGTGAGTAAACCGTTTACTTCAGAGAAGCAATACACCGCCACAGGTTCGTCTTTATATAAGACTTTTACACAAAAAAACCAGGCGCATTTCATCAATAGTAAAAGTGATCTTGAGCCATGGACCGACCCTTCGATTACCCACAAAACTGATGATCAGATACCCTCTTCATTTAAAGTTGGCGATGAAGACGTAAAAAGAAATGAGAATAATTATCCTTCTTTTTTAAAAGAAGTTCACCTGGCTAAAAAAAATAAAAAGCCCTCGTCAGAAGAGTTTTTACAGGTCCATAAAACATTCGTTATCGCCCAAAACGAAAACGGCTTCATTGTGATTCATCAGCAAAATGCACATGAACGTATTTTATACGAACGATTTGTAAATGCAATGAAAGGCAAGCCCATTGCCATACAGCGAAGTCTCTTCCCGGTAACGCTGGAACTTACACCTGCTGATTCCGTTTTACTCAACGATCTTTTGCCCGATCTTTTTTTACTGGGCTACCATGCAGAGCCTTTCGGAAATAATACATTCGTAATACAGGGATCACCTGCAGATGTAACAGACGGAAATGAAAAAGTAGCCATCGAAAAAATGCTGGAACAGTATAAGCATTTCAGCATGGATGTCACATTTAGTAAAAGAGAAAAATTGCTGCGATCAATGGCCTGGCAACAATCCGTTAAAGCAGGAACTTATCTTTCCCGCGATGAAGTAAAAGTTTTAGTAGAAGATTTGTTCACCTGCGAGATTAACAATACTACTCCTAACGGTAAACCTGTCTTTCTTGAATTTAAAAAGGAAGAATTGGAGAAGATGTTTGGAAGATAGTCTTTCCATGGACGATGTTAACGATTATAGTAAAAAGGAATAGTTTTTTAACTTGATTCTTACCGGACTTTTAATCCTCAATACAGGCAGGAAGATTGATACCAAATGTTGGTTTTTATAAATCGTA
>JALZAJ010000589.1 GCA_030948465.1 Bacteroidota bacterium | reverse complement strand
GAACCCATTTTTTGATGTACGCTAAGTCTTTATCAAATTTCCTGGTTTGCAATTCGGGGTTAAATATTCTGAAATACGGAGCTGCATCGCACCCGCTTCCTGCCACCCATTGCCAGCCGCCATTATTTGCGGCGAGATCATAATCCAATAATTTTTCGGCAAAATATGCTTCACCCCATCGCCAGTCAATTAATAGATCTTTGCATAGAAAACTTCCGGTTATCATACGTACCCGGTTGTGCATATATCCCGTTTCGTTAAGTTGTCTCATACCTGCATCTACAATAGGGAAACCGGTTTGCCCCTCACACCATCTTTTAAATTCATCTTCATTATTACGCCAATTAATATTTTCATATTCAGGCTTAAATGCCCTGTGACGCCCTACATGCGGAAAGTGCCACAGTATGGCCATATAAAACTCCCGCCATATAAGCTCATTCAAAAAAACAGCATTCAACTTTTTGGCCTTCGATACCTCCTCTCTTATGCTGACTGTGCCGAATCGCAGATGAATTCCAAGACGGGAAGTTCCACTTTCAAGAGAAGGATAATCACGGGTTTTACTATAGGTTTTTATAATATCATCGGGCGGATGGCTTGATGGAATTTCCTGCTTGCTCTCTACAAAATCCATCGCACTAAGCGAGGGTATTCGACCCGGCGAATGCTTCAAAAAGTTTTTAAAATATTTTTCGCAAGGGTAAGATTTAATATAAAAGTCAGTGAGTGTTTCTTTCCATTTTTTACTGTAGGGAGTATAAACTGTGTAAGGTTTACCATCCTCTTTAAGCACTTCGTCTTTTTCAAAAATTACCTGGTCCTTATAGGTTTTGAATTGAATTTCTTTTTGTTCCAAAAGTTTTTTAATCGTATCATCTCTTTCAATTGCATACGGTTCATAGTCATGATTCGTAAAAACGGTATCAATGTCATATTCATTCAACAATTGCTCAAACGCATTTTCAGGTTTACCATAAAATACGATTATTGAAGATTCAATTTCTGAAAGCTTCTTTTGGATCTCAACAATTACGTCTCGTATAAATTGAACACGCCTGTCTTTTTTCTCACTGAGTTTGTCGAGAATATTTGTATCAAATATAAATAAGGGCAATACAGGCAACCCCGTTTTCAAAGCATGATATAAGCCGGCATTATCGTGCAGGCGAAGGTCGCGGCGAAACCAAAAGATATTTATTTTTTCCATTGATTATGCTATCAAAACATAACAACATCATCCATAAATAGTTTGAAGAATATGATTGTAAACTTTCGCAGCGCTGGAATTTTCATAGTTTTTATCACGGAAGTTTTTCACCCACCTGAGATGATAAATTGAATTAGTGAGAAAAAATTCATCTGCCTGCAGCAAATCATTTATGGCAAGAGGCTTTTCAACAACAAAGTAGTTTTTCATTTTGAACTTTTCCAGCATCCATCGCCGCATTACGCCTGCCACGCAGCCTTCTGATAAAGGCGGCGTATAAATATTTTTATCCTGTATAATAAAGATATTTGCGATAGCGGTATCACAAACCCTTTCAAATGAATTGAGTACAATACAATCGTTAAGCTTATTTTGTTTCGCGTACAAGCCGGCTATCACATAAGGCAGGTAATTATTCGATTTAAGATGCGACAAACTATCACAACTTTTTCTTACGCCGGGAAGCACATCGACATCAAGCCCATTGTTATTTAATTGTCTTTCATTGGCAAGGTTCCAGGATTCTATTATGTAATTGGGGAAATGATTTTCAGGGTCGAATATTCCTCCGTTACTCCGAAAAATCATCAAACGGATTCTAACTGTTTTATGTTGATTGTTTTTAGCGTAAAGTGCATTAACCTTTTTCAGAAAAAAATCCTTATTACATGTTTTGGGAATTTCAAATTGCAACGTTGCCATGCCATGAAACAGCCGTTCAAAATGAAAGTCTTCATTAAGGATCTTTCCGTCAGCCATCTTCATGGTTTCAAATAAACCGTCACCATATCGTAATCCCCTGTTTTGCGCACATACAACAGGCGTGCTTTCGG
>JALZAJ010000571.1 GCA_030948465.1 Bacteroidota bacterium | reverse complement strand
CAACAACCAGAGTACAATAAATTCCTGGAAGCTAATACCAAAGCAAGAGATTTCGGTTTGAAGATACTCTACCTTTTTGCAGGGCTTATTCCTGTCATCACATTTACGGCGAACATGGCAGGGCTCTCTATACTTGCGCTGGGCGGTCATTTCGTTATAGCAGGAAGTATGAGCCTTGGAAATTTTGCTGCTTTTAACAGCTATGTTTCCATGTTGATATTTCCTATTTTGATTATCGGGTTTATGAGCAATGTAATAGCGCAGGCAACTGCATCGTACACGAGGATCAGCAATATTATTGAAACACCCGATCCCGCAGAAACAGGAACTATTACCGAAAAGCTGAAAGGCAAAATTGAAGTGCAGGATGTAAACATGCTTTATGGCCAAACTCCTGTTTTAAAAGATATTTCTTTCACGGTTGAATCCGGATCAAAGGTTGCCGTTATTGGCCCTACCGCGGCCGGTAAAACGCAGTTGCTTTATTTACTTACAGGCTTAATGAAACCTTCTTCGGGCTCAATAACATTTGATGGACGATCAATAGAAGAATATAAAAGCGAATCTTTTCACAGACAAGTTGGCTACGTTTTCCAGGACAGTATTATTTTCAATATGAGTGTTCGTGAAAACATTGCATTCAGCGATACGGTAACCGATGAATCTTTAAAAAAAGCCATTGAAACGGCCGAGTTAAAAGATTTTATTGAAGCGCTTCCTGAAAAATTAAGCACGATAGTTTCCGAGCGTGGATCAAGTCTTTCAGGCGGACAAAAACAACGCATCATGCTGGCACGTGCACTGGCTCTCGACCCGAAAATATTGTTGCTGGATGATTTTACAGCACGTGTTGATAACAACACTGAAAAGAAAATTCTTGAAAATATTCAAAGAAATTATCCTGAGCTGACATTGTTATCTGTTACACAAAAGATAGCTTCTGTTGAAGATTATAACCAGATCATTCTTTTAATGCAGGGAGAGCTTATTTCCATTGGTAAGCATGATGAACTAATACAAACCAGCCCGGAATATGTACAGTTACTCAATTCACAAAAAAGTACCAGTAACTATGAATTACAATCTTAACAAACTTACGGAAGAGAAACAAAAAAGGTCAACGTACTCGTCGCTGAAAAGCTTGTTGCAACTTATCTCGCACGAGAAAAAAAATTTACTGATTGCATTGTGTGCTATTCTGCTTAATTCCACCATTAATTTATTGGGTCCTTTAATAATAGGCCATACGATTGATAAATATGTACAGAACAAAATCTATCATGGAGTACTGGTGTTTTCAGGTATTCTTTTAGGGATGTATTTAATCGGTTTGTTTGCAAGTTATTTTCAAACAAAGCTGATGGGCAGCATCGGGCAACGCATGCTGTTTACGTTGCGCAATACAATTTTCGGAAAACTGCAATCGTTGCCTGTGGCATTTTTTAATGCGAATAAAGCAGGCGATCTTATTTCAAGAGTAAACAACGATACAGACAAGCTCAATACTTTTTTTTCGCAATCTTTAATGCAGTTTATTGGCAGTATTGCTACCATGACGGGGGCCGGCATTTTTCTGCTGATCATTAATTTTAAATTAGGACTGGCAACGCTTATTCCCGGTTTGATCATTTTAATTTTTACAAAGATTGTTTCTCCCTTAGTGAAAAAAAAGAATGCTGTAAATCTTGCCAGCGTTGGCGGCATGAGCGCCGAGATCCAGGAGAGCCTTAATAATTTTAAAGTGATTGTTGCTTTTGATCGTCGTGACTATTTCAGGAAGCGATTTAACGAAGCGAACCAACATAACTACCGTACAGCCGTAGGTGCAGGATTAGTGAATAATATTTTCTTACCGGTTTATAGTATGTTCTCAGGGTTTGCTCAATTAACCGTGTTGACATACGGCATCTATCTTATTTCTACCGGAAGCTTTTCCATCGGTTTATTGGTGAGTTATCTTGCTTACGCAACTTATTTTTATAATCCGTTGAGACAGCTTGCATCGTTATGGACGACGTTCCAG
This sequence comes from Bacteroidota bacterium, assembly GCA_030948465.1. Lineage (GTDB taxonomy): Bacteria > Bacteroidota > Bacteroidia > Chitinophagales > Chitinophagaceae > Ginsengibacter. Next base: position 1,593 of record JALZAJ010000571.1, on the reverse strand, counting down.
GTCGCAATGGCTGGCTGGGACCGGATCACAAAAATTCTTTCCCTGGACTCTGATATTGCCACGATAGAAAATGCCAATGGAGTTTCTTCCGATGCACTATTGGAATTCAGGAATGTGCACTTTAGTTACGAGGACGATAAGGAAATCCTGCACAACATCTCCCTGAAATTAGAAAGGGGAAAAAGCTACGCATTTGTGGGGCCAACGGGCGGCGGTAAGACAACAACTGCATCAATTATTTCGCGATTATACGATCCCACCAAGGGAATTGTATTGCTTGATGGGAAAGACATTCGGAGCTATACACCGGAAGAACGTGCGCAAAAGATTGGCTTCATATTACAGGAACCTTCTTTGTTTACCGGCACTATAAAGGAAAATCTTTTATATGGCAACAATCAGTATAAAGATTATTCTGATGAGCAAATGGAACAGGTGATAAAAGATGCCAACCTCCAAAGTTTATTGACCATTTTTGAAAATGGTTTGCAAACAAAAGTGTCCTCCGGCGGAGACAATATCAGTCTGGGACAAAAGCAATTGATCGCTTTTATGCGGGCGGTTTTGCGTAACCCGGAGTTACTAATACTTGATGAAGCCACTGCAAATATTGATACAATGACCGAAAGATTATTGGAAGATATTCTAAACAAGCTTCCTGAAAATACCACACGCATCATTATAGCGCATCGACTGAACACCATTGAAAATGCCGATGAAATATATTTTGTAAATGCAGGGGAGATTACCCGCGCCGGTTCATTCCATGATGCAGTGAATAAATTGCTGAAGGGAAAGAGAGTGAGTTAATCTTTATCATTAGCATCCAAATTGCGAAAGGAAATGTTCTTCAAAAAAAATGCGATGAATAATAAAATACCTTAATCGTTATTCTTACTTAAATTTTTTACAACGTTATTCGAGATAAGTGAATTGGGAATAATGATCCTGTCATTCGTGTCGTCTTCTATAACCGTATCATGCCAGTTAATCTCAACCACACGTCCTTCATTTCCCTGAATACTTATCCTGTCGTTGATCTTAAAAGGTTTGTTCATAATAATAAATATGCCACTCATCATATTGCTTAATACCTGCTGTGAGGCAAAGCCAATGATAAGCGTAGTGGCGCCGGCGCCGGCAAGTATAGTATGGGCAAAGTTTTTAGTAATTGGCAAAACGAGCAAGCCCCATCCAATACCTACCAGATAAATCACCAGTATAATTATATGCTTAAGAAAAATAAAATTAGTGAGGTCAACATTTGACTCGTTGGTTTTATGAATCAGTTTGCGCAAAAGATATTTGTTTACCAGCGTTGCGCAAATAATAGTACCAACAATGATCACTGCAAAATAAATCAGCGATTCACTATCAGATAAAATATGACCGAGCTTCTTCATTCAACTAATTTTTTAATAACTCTTTTTATAAGTACGCTTCTTTTCTGCATCGTTAGGATCTTGCGTAGCTAAAAACATTAAAAAAGTTCTCCAAAAATAGTATTCTTAAAAAAGTTACAGAACATTTGTGAATGAATGTTTATCGATACTTTTCTCAGTTATTATCTTAAAAGAATTACTTCTGGTGGCT
>JALZAJ010000563.1 GCA_030948465.1 Bacteroidota bacterium | reverse complement strand
TATTGAGAACACCCAGGAAAACTTTTACTCCGGCTTCTTCAAGTCGTTCTTTCCATTCAAGATTTGCTTCTTCATCAAACCTGGCTCTTAATTCAAGAATTACCGTTACTGCTTTGCCGTTTCTCACGGCATTTGTGAGGGCGTTAATAATGTTAGAGCGGGTCGCAAGGCGGTAGCAGGTAACCTTTATGCTCAGTACGTCGGGCGCAATCGCAGCTTCCCTAAGCAGATCAATCAAAGAATCAAATGAATGATAGGGAAAGTTTAGCAACACATCCCGTTCTAAAATTACGCTGGTAACACTATTCGCATTATGAAGCAATGGATGTATGAAAGGTTTTTTCCTCGGGTTTCTAATTTTAAAAACTGATTCAGGAAAGTCAATAAAATCCTTGAAATTATGAATGCGTGCGCCCGATTGAATATGATCTTTCTCGGATAAGCCAAGACGCTTGATAAGATAATTGAGCACTCCGCTATCAATTTCCTTATCAAAAATAAAGCGCACCGGTTTTCCTTTTTTCCGGTTCTTTAAACCCTTTTCTATTTTTTGAATAAAAGAAGTGGATACATCATTATCAATATCAATTTCAGCATCCCGCGTTACTTTTATAAGATTAGAAGAAAATGTGTCATAACCAAAATAGGAAAAAATATTTGGCAAACAGAACCTGATAATATCTTCAAGCAATATGATGAAATTTCCCTGTTCTGTTGATGGAAGTATTATAAAGCGGGGAAGCCGTGCAGGAACGGAAACAAGCGCAAATCTTGATGGGATACTGTTATCCCGCATGGATAATTTACAGGCGAGATAAATAGATTTGTCGTTAAGCGTTGGGAAAGCCTGAATGCTTTCTATCATAAGAGGCACGATATTGCTTCGTACCGAGTCGTTAAAATAAGCGATCACAAACTTTTGCTGCTCCCGGTTTAGCTGGTCTTCATGAACGATAAAAATTTTTTGATTTTTTAATTCGTCAAGGATGTTTGTCCAGGTGCGGTTGAATTGATTTTGCTGATTGGTTACTTTAAGGTTTATCTCTTCCAGTATTTTTTCCGGCGTTTGTTCAAGATGCATATTTGCTTTACTCCCCACTTCGATCATACGCCTGAGGGTGGCAACTCTAACCCTAAAAAATTCATCAAGATTGCTTGAAAAAATTCCAAGAAATTTAATTCTTTCTTTTAGAGGAACCGTTTCATCACCTGCTTCCTGTAACACTCTGCCGTTAAAAGCCAGCCAACTGATATCTCTTGTTATTATTTTACGTTTGTCCATAACAGTTATAATACTATAAATTTTTCATTTTTTCAATTATGCCGGTTGTCGAAAAGCCGGTTTGCAATGGAATTATTTCTACTTTCCCGTTGTTTGCAATTATTTCTTTCGCTCCCACGATGTTCGCAACAGTGTAATCGCCTCCTTTTACCAGGACGCCGGGCATAATGGTTTTTATGAGTTCCAAAGGAGTATCTTCTTCAAAGATAATCACGGCATCTGTCATTACTAAAGAAGCCATTATTATAGCCCTGGAAAATTCGTTATTTACAGGCCTGGCATCTCCTTTTAGCCTTTTAACAGAAGCATCGGAGTTTATGCCCACAATAAGTATGTCAGCATAAGAAGCCGCCTGCGTAAGCAATTTTATGTGCCCTTCATGAAGGATGTCAAATACGCCGTTAGTAAAAGAGATCGTCTTAGAAAGAAGTTTCCAGCGTTTAAGTTGGGCAATCATTTGATCCTTCGTAAAAATCTTCTCCGTGATTTTACTTCCCTGTTTCATTTTTTCTTTTATTGGTATAAATTAATAATACAAAACTTGCCGATCCCGCGATAATCACGATTCCCGTTGTTACGCCCCACATAAGCCATCCAAAAGAAATATTGTCAATTTTATAAATCAGCAATACCTGTTGTATCGCTACGGGAAACGCGCCAATGCCTCCCGGTGCGACAATCATTGCCAGTGTAGCCAACGATAAAACACTTAATGCCGCCGGCAGGCCAAGGCTTGAAGTGGCCGTGAGCGCATTAAATCCAACATAAATCTGCAGAAGATACATCGACCAGATAAAAAAAGTATGAAGTAAAAAAGCTTTTCTTTTCTGTAAATGTTTAATAGAAGAAAATCCTTCTTTCAAACCAATATGGATTCCTTTCAATTTTATAATATGCCTGTGGTTGGCGTGCTTTATAAAAAGCCATTTTATAAATTGAACAACTGCATAAATTAAAAGCGCAAGGATCAGCAGCTTTACCCAAAGCGGTATAATATTTTGCTTCGCTGAAATTTCTAAAAGTTTTTTCTTTACAAAATCGCTTACTGTTCCTATTTGGATTAATATGGTAAACAAGATCAAAAAAAAGTAACAAAACAAGTCAAAAACCCTTTCAACCAAAATAGTTCCAATTAATTTGGTCACCGGTATTTTTTCATAACGGCCCAGGAGGGTGCATCGCAAAATTTCACCGGCTCTTGGAATAAAAGTATTAGCAAAGTAGCCACACAGTGTTGCATAAAAAGTATTGAACGTTGATGGCCGATATCCCATGGGTTCAATTAATATCTTCCAGCGAATCGCCCGGCTGATATGACTTAAGATGGCCATAATTACGATGGGAATTAAAATGAGGTAGTCAGCGTTTTGCAACGAATCATGAAACTGAATTCTTTGCACCGGTGTCATCTTACTTAGTTGCCACCACATCAGAAATACGCCAATGCCCAGAAAGAATATATATTTTAAAACGGAAAAAATTTTTTTATTCATACAGGTGACAAGATAACAAACACATTTCACTTAGGCTGTTACGATGAGGTTATCAATTAACCTTACATTACTTAAATAAGCGGCTGCTAAAATAATGAGACCGTCACTTTTTTTAACGTCGTCAATTAACTCAAGATCCCCGGCGGCGGCAATTTCTAAATAGTCAATTTTAAAACCCTTTTTTTCAAGTTTGTATCTTATTTCATTCTTTAGAACTCCATTATTCCCTAATTGCAATTTGGCGTTCATTTCTACAAGTGATTTGTATAAATCCGCAGCCCTGTTTTTTTCTTCGGCATTTAGCCGCAAATTTCTACTACTCATGGCAAGCCCGTTCGGTTCACGAACTGTAGGAGAAATAATTATAGCAATATTCTTGTTTAATAAGCGTGTCAGCTTTTTTATTATAAGACTTTGCTGATAGTCTTTCTGACCAAGAAATAAATGAGTAGGTTCAATGATATTCAATAATCTTTCAACAACCATGCATACTCCCTGGAAGTGCCCGGGCCTGTATTTGCCTTCCAGTCTTTTTTCGAGATCACCAATTTCGAAATGTTTATGCTTCGAGTTCTCATCAGGATAAATATCTTCTTCTTCCGGCAGAAATAAAATGTCACAAAAATCTTCCAATAATAAAATATCAGATTCAAGAGTGACCGGGTATTTTTTAAAATCGTCCTGGTTATTAAATTGAACAGGGTTAACGTAGATACTGCTTACGGTGATATCAGTGTTCAGCTTACTTTGTTTAATTAGCGATAAGTGTCCGTTGTGTAAAGCGCCCATTGTAGGAACGAAGCCAATGCTGCGCTCATTTTGTTTTAGCTTTTGCAAATGCTCCTGTAAATCTTTTGCGTGTTTATAAATTATCATGCTATCATGGAATATGCCTCAACCTTGGGTTCAGCGTGTTTTAACGAAAAAATAATTGTAACTTCGCCGCCTGTTAAAAAAAACTGATAAAGCTAATTTAACTCTTCGCAAATGTCAACAAAGAAAAGAATTTTATTTATTGCAAACGAAATGTCGCCTTATCTTGAAATGACTGAATTTGCTGAAATCGTGAACAGGCTTGCGGTTAAATCAAACGAGAATGGAATGGAAGTTCGTTGCATTATGCCGCGTTTTGGTATAATAAACGAACGGAGGCATAGGCTGCACGAAGTAGTAAGGCTATCCGGAATAAATGTTTCTATTGATGGAGATGATTATCCTTTGGTAATAAAAGTAGC
>JALZAJ010000533.1 GCA_030948465.1 Bacteroidota bacterium | reverse complement strand
CTTATGAACATGAAATTTTTTGGGATATTCCACTCACTGCATAATTTATCAATAAGCTCAGGGCCAAAAGTGCCGTTGATTTGAATATATTCTATTTTAATATCGGGATATGCACGATCCAGTGTTTCAAAGTCCCGCATAAAACTTGCCGAGACATGTTGCTCTTCTTTGAGCACCGTTACTATTTTTAAATTTCTTGTGATCTCATTCTCCTGTACATAAATAATTACTTTATTGAGAATAGAAATGTTATCTCCTTTCGTAAAGTAAACAAACACTTGCCGGTTAAGCTTTCGCATTTCCCTGGTGAGATGAAGCCTGCTAAGGAGTGATATGCGTTGTACCCTATCAAAGAAATTATTTGCAACGATCAATAAATATTTCAGAACAGCATTTCGCCTAAGAAATAAATAGATAATTAAAATGGCCGGTATAAAATATTGCAGGAAAACAACCAAATAGTCAGGATGCAATTTTACATTACCGTAAAGCGCAACTATGATTGCAAAAATTGCCAGCCCTACGGCAAACGGTGTTGCATATTCAGGCCGCGGCAACCGCGCTCTTTTTATTTTAAGTAAAAAATTACCGAAGCCAAAATAGATCATCACAGAAAGAAACGATATGGTATAAACGCCAGCCAGCGGCCCCAACTCTCCTTCTGTAATAAATAATACGGAGAGGCATAATAAATAAAATACTATTAAAATTCTCGGCGTACTTCCTTTCTTATTTTCCTTTAGTAAAAATTGCGGTAATATTCTGTCGAGCGTCATACGTTTTAGTAAGCCACCTACGCCTACAAAAGAAGTGAGCACCGCACCGCTTAATACCAGCACCGCATCTACTGAAATAACTGCTGCGAGCCATCCGCCGCTAGTTTTGCTTCCCATAAACGACAGCAAGGCTTCCTGGTTTTGCCCTACTTCACCAATGGGCAGCACCATAACCGCAAGCAGCGCAATAGAAGGATTTATAATTGAAACTGCCACCCACATATTGCGCAGCGTTTTTGGAAAAACACCTGGCTCCTGTTCCTCAACAAAATTAGCAGAGCTCTCGAAGCCTGAGATCCCAAGCATTGCCGTGCTGAATCCTAGAAATATCGCCATAAAAAGGCTGCCTTTTAAAGGTGCATGAAAATTAATTGTTGTAATATCAAAACCATTAACAGCAACAAAATAAACAGCGCTTAAAATAAGCAACAGCATCACTGACAAGTGAACGATGAAAATAATCACGGCTACTATCGCGGATTCGCTTATACCCGATATCGTAAGGATTAAAAAAATAGTAAGAATTACCATGGTAGCAATAATTACCGGTATAAAAGAAAATATACTGTGTAAATATCTCATGGCTTCCGACGCCGAGATAACAGCAGTTGCCATGTAAGAAAGAATCGTAAGACAGGCGGCAACTGAGGCATTGCTTTTACTGGTGGTATTCAGCAAAACATTGTAGGCGCCGCCATTAAGAGGCAATGCGCCCACCACTTCACCATATATTTTTCTAAATAAAAATAAAACCCCGGAAACAATAAGCAAGGCTACAAACGCATACTGGCCTGCATAAGCAATGGTAAGTGCAGAAACATACAAACAGGAAGATGTTATATCATTTCCGCAGATGGCGGTAGCAGCAAGTTGTTTAAGCTTTTTGGAATGGTGCTTATTTGGTTCACTCATATTTTATCTGGAATCATCCCAGGAATTTTTTAATAAATAACTCAAAGGGTAATGATCTAAATTATTTTTTGCACTAACATTTTTTGCAAATAATTGCGTGCAATATACAGAATTAACATCGGGATAAAGCTTCCTCATTCATAGGATAAATTTCAAATAATAATAATCTGAATAGTGATTTTTAGCCGCAGGCAATCTCATTTTGCGGCAGCGTGCTAAAATTTAAATTCGACACTTCCGAGGATACCAAACTTTGGAACACCGGGATTACTTAAATAATTCAGACGCCAGATAGCGTCTATGCGCAGCGCGTGAAAAATGTTGGATATACCAGCTCCTGCTTCCATATATGGCGATTTATCCGGAACCGTAAAATGATAGGCAATAGAATTATCATAATAACCATTAGCGACTTTATTAGCTTCGGACATACTGCCCATCACTCCACGAAAACTTACTAATGAGCGCCATTTCAATTTTTTTAATAAGGGAAAATATTTAAAAGGGAAACTGCCGAAAGATTGTTGAACCGCCAGGCTCACATATTTATCTGTTACAAATTCAAACCGGTTCATATTATTAAAAGCATATTTGTTGTAATAATACGTGTCATTGCCCTTCAAAACATTCAATAACACAATTGGCAATACGCCGTTAGTAAGGCCGGCATCAATGGTATAAGACAGTAAGCCTATTCTGCCATCAGCTACATTATGTTCCAAATAGAAATTCCATTTACTGAAATTAAAATCACTTTTTAAAAATCCATTATTCGTCTTTACCCCTCTTGTATAACTGAGTGTAATAATGGGATAATAACTGCCGAGGCTTCCCCTGCGATAATGTTGCGTAATAAATCTTTCCTTATGAGACCACCGCAATGAAATAGTTGCATCATTTACCGTATAGTGATTCGATTCTGAAAGACTGTCCACATAAGGTTTAAAATCGCTGTAAGTATAATATACATTGAAGAAAGGCGTAAGTACATTATGGTTAATATCCGCACCAATTGCCCAATCGTTACTCAAATATTTTAAGTACGAAATATCAGTGTATTGGCTATTAATGAGCCGCGACTGCGAATATTTTACTCTCCTTAAAAAAGAGGCGAATATTGAATTTTGATCCAGTTCATCACTATGATTATATGTGCCCGCAAGATCCTTGCTATGTTCAAAACTCAACGTAGACCACTTATGAGGATTTAAAACAAAGACAGTCTTAAACAAATACCGGAATTGCTTATCTCTCATAGCATATCCCGCATAGCCCTTCAGTTGCAGATGACTGTTGAACCCCGGATTTGTTTTCAATCCAAATGTAAACCGGTTTCCCTCAACAAGATTACTAGTGTATAGGTAATAAATATCTCCCAGGTCAATATTACCAACTGAATAGTAGCCTGTGCTCAACGCAGAGATAATTTTACTATAGGCAACAACTTGTGGAATTTTCATGAGTGTATCCATTAAAACATACACTGATCTTTCGGATCTGCTTAATGGCTCAAATCTTTGAATAGGATTTTCCTTTGCAGAGTCTGCCCCGTATGCCGATATAGGAATATATTTCTTATTGAATGCTGTGTCGATAGATTCGTTGTTGACAAGGATATTTTTATAGATAGTTGTTTTCCGCGCAATAGCACCTACTTGCTTTTTAAGGGGAACCATCAGGTCCATAAATAATACCGTTTTTTCGGGCAAAAATTTTGCCTGGTTTTCAGCTTCAAAAAATTGCGAGATTTCAAACTTCTTTATAAAATTTACATTGGCATTTTTATCCATGTGCATCACCAGCGATTTAATAGCAAATGAAGTGTCTGCTATCCATAAATACCCATTGAATGTATTACTTCCAAAGTGAGCAGGTGAAAACTGCACCTGGATGCAACGATGGCTGCCAAAGTACACGGTATCTAATATGTGATAGTCGTAATAGTTTAACGCATTGTCGGCAATCGGACTTGCAAAATTCACATCCACGAGCTTAATGTTATTTTTATAAATATTGATCCCTTTATAAAGCCCGTCTATATAAGTAAGAATTGATTTATTGTCGAATCCGGAACTTTTAATGGCCGTGTAATCATACCGGTCTTTCTCAGGATTTCTCTGGTAGTAATAATTGGAATTAGTTTCCGACAAATAAACCGGCAACAATTTATCATGATCTGCAGTGGTATCCATATTGTTGAACGCAAAGGCCAGCGGCTTGAGTAAGCGGTTATTTTGTATTTTTTCAGGTAAGTTTTTCAGGTCTAATTCAATCTTATCATATACCTGGCATTGAAAAGTTTTATTATTAAAGGCGTCGTTATCATCTTTATTTTTAATCACCTTTAGTATCAGCCTTTGCGCTTTTGTATATTTTGATTTAACAGCCACCACAACGGCTTCCATTGAATTTTGAGAAGGCTCTGCTTCAAAATTAATAACCTGTTCCGGAGATTTGGATACTAGCTTTACCATAGTTTTATAGCCAATCATCGAGATCGCGATAGAATCCGTTCTGTCACTTATTGTGAAATTAAATTTTCCATTTTCGTCCGTAATTACGCCATTACCCGAGTTGAGAGCATACACGCTGCAGGAAGCTAAAGGAAGTTTGGAGGCAGCATCGGAAACCTTACCGGTAATAATTCGTTCCTGAGCGCTTATGCTGTTGATAAATATCAGCAAAAAAACACACAGCAAAAGATATGGGAAAAACTTTTTGATAGATGGGGGAGAATTAATGTTAACTACAAAATTATATTACAAAAAACCATCTCAGCAATAATTACTAAGATGCCGGGAAAATCCACTCAAAAGTTAAGCCTGTCTTAAAATGATATGATTTGGGGCAAACTAAAAACGGTTTGGAGATCTCGCATATTGCAACTTGTGCAAGGGAAAATCTTTATTCATTACAAAAATAATTGTCAGAACCTGGTATTTTTTCTATTTATATACTTTGTGATCACTTCGCACGAACGTTCCCCAGAATTTGGAATAACCATGTACAGAATCTGTTTGGTTTTCGTTGCTGTTAAAAACAGGATTTCCTTTATTTATCCATTCAAAAATGCCTCCAAACAAATTATGTACGTGAATATAACCTGCGTCGATTATTTCCTTTGCTATTTTATCGCTTCGAATGCCTACAGAGCAATAAACAATGATGTTCGCATCTTTAGGAATTCGCCTAATCTTATTTAGGTTAAAATCTGCATCCCCCACAAAAATCGAATTTTTAATATGGCTTACTTGATATTCTGTTTTTTCACGTGAGTCGAGAAAAATATAAGAAGCCTCGTTTTGAACAGCGTCATTCACATTTATTTTAGGCACTTTTGATGACTGCAATGATTTTGTAATAACTCCAAGAAGTTCTTCTTTAATGGTGTTTTGCTTTTTCATTAAAATAATAATAACAGGAATCAAAAGAATGATTGCAATT
>JALZAJ010000521.1 GCA_030948465.1 Bacteroidota bacterium | reverse complement strand
TATGCCTATCGTAATATGGGCGATGCATACCTTAAATTGCATAGATACCGGGACGCGATTGAGGTTTTACAAAAAGTGCTCGAGCTTTCAATGCCGGAAGATGTAATTTATGAAGCATTGGGTCACTGTTTCGAAAAGCAAAAAAACTATGCACAAGCAAGATTTCATTACCGAAAAGCATCTCATCTTAATTCAACCGATAGTCATTTATATTTTAAAATCGCCGGAACTTACATGAGCGAGGGCTATTGGGAAAGCGCGATAAAGAACCTTGAGAATGCGATGCGTATAAATCGTTCGCAGCCTGATTATCACTTTGCCCTTGCGAAATGTTATGTGCAAATAGACCGGATAAAGGATGCCGTAATTCATTTTTCTAATTTTATAAAAGCGCGCCCTAAAAATTCAAATGGCTGGAAAGAATTAATTAAATGTCTTTATGATGCCGGCTACTTTGAAGAAGCGCTTGAACAGGTTAACAACGCACAAAAAAATACTAATAGTAAACCACTGTTCATATTTTATAAAGCCGCTGTTCTTTTTGCATTGAATAAATCAAAGGAGGCTTTGCTGCATCTTGAGTTGGGGTTACAAACATCTCCTATTCTTATAAAACAATTTATTGAATTAAATCCCTCTCTTCTTCAACACCAGGCCATTGTGGAATTAATTACTTTATACAAAAGTAAAAACTCCAGAAGGAAGAAATGATTTAGAGATGCAGCCAGAATTCTCGCTCTGGATTAAAAGTTTGCCAACCTTAAAAATTGAGATTTTAATTGATACAAACATGTTAAAGGTTGGCAACCTTGCGAAAATTTGGGCTGCACCCTGATTTACAGATTTGCGGACTTTGGTTATTCACATTACAAAACTATCTTTGGCGCCAATTTAAAAGATAGTATATGAATTTTAACCTTTCTCAAATTCCAGACAGAGTTATAAAACCGAGGGAAAACGGGATAACTATGATAATGGATAAGGGGTTGAGTCTCGAAGAAGCCAGGAATTTTTTGAGCGCAGCCCATCCTCACGTAGATATTATAAAATTGGGATTTGGGACCGCATTTGTAACTCCTAACCTTAAAGACAAAATCGATCTTTATCAATCATTTAATATCCCGGTTTATTTTGGCGGCACATTATTCGAGGCATTCTTAATCAGAAATCAATTTAAAGACTATATAGATATTTGCAAACGCTATAATATTACCTACATGGAAGTGAGCGATGGATCAGTTACTATACCCCACGCAGAAAAATGCGGGTATATCGAAAAGCTTACAAAAGTTGGCACCGTACTTAGTGAAGTTGGAAGTAAAGATGCAGAACACATTATTCCACCCTATAAATGGATTGAATTAATGAAGGCTGAACTTGAGGCGGGATCAAAGTACGTAATAGCAGAAGCCAGGGAAGCGGGAAATGTTGGAATCTATCGTGGTTCAGGGGAAGTAAGAGAAGGGTTGGTTCAGGAAATTCTAACGCAAATTCCTGAAGAAAAGATCCTTTGGGAAGCGCCTCAAAAATCACAGCAGCTTTATTTCCTGGAACTTATAGGTTGCAATGTAAATCTTGGCAATATTTCTCCTACTGAAATTATTCCTCTTGAAGCCATGCGAATTGGTCTTCGTGGCGATACTTTTCATTTGTATTTAGATAAAGAAAAGGCTTGATGAAAATCTATGGATTGATAGGTAATCCTCTCATTCATTCGTTTTCACAAAAGTATTTTGCTGAAAAATTTTCGAATGAAAACATAAAAGATTGCTCTTATCAAAACTTTCAAACGAATGATCTTGATAATGAAATCAGGAAGTTGAAAACTAATCCGAGCCTCTATGGATTGAATGTTACTATTCCTTATAAATCGCAAATCATTCCATTCTTAGATATTGTGTCTAAAGAATGTGATGAAATTGGCGCTTGTAATTGTATTAAAATTCATAATGAAAAATGGATCGGTTTTAATACGGATATTTTAGGTTTTGAAAAAACCTTCACCAGGCATTTAAAGCCGCATAATAAAAAAGCATTAATTCTGGGTACCGGCGGCTCGTCAAAAGCGGTGGCTTATATTCTTCGAAAATTGAACATGGAATATCTATTTGTTTCCCGCGATAAAAAAAGTGAATCAAAAAATATGACCTATAGTGACATTACTTTACCAATTATCCAGGAATATAATGTAGTTATAAATACAACTCCTTTGGGAATGTTTCCTGACACGAACGGATTTCCCGAGCTGCCTTATCAATATATTTCTAATAAAAATTATTTTTTTGACCTGATATATAACCCAAAAAAAACGATCTTTTTATCAAAGGCGGAAGCAATGGGAGCCACGATTGAAAATGGTGAAGATATGTTGGAGATCCAGGCTGAAGAAAGTTGGAAAATCTGGAATCAAAATTAAAATCCCATTATAAATCCATTTGCTTTAAAACATTACCTGGATGCCGTAAATTATTTTTAGGTGACCTATGCGTTTTAGATTCAAATAATTTTTCAAAAAGTGGGCTTTCCGTTTTTTTTAATTTATCCCAAAAGGTAAAATATAAACCATAATTATACTTAAACTGCTTGTGGTGTAAAGAATGATGGGAAGCTCCTATCAACCACTTCCCAACTATATTTTTTGAAAATGATGCCGGGTATATTTCGATATCCAAATGATTGATTACACTGCTCACTGTCATGATCGTTAATTGAATTATGATCACATAATAATGCATGGGCAAAATCATCAGCATTATGGGTAAAAATATTGCCTGCAACAGGCCTTCAAGAGGATGAAACGAAAAGGCTGTAAATGGAGAAGCGATATTACTATTATGATGCACTTTGTGTACTATTCTAAAAACTGAGGGAATATGCATCCAGCGATGAAGCCAGTAATAATAGGTTTCATGCAATA
>JALZAJ010000520.1 GCA_030948465.1 Bacteroidota bacterium | reverse complement strand
GAATAGCAAACGATAGCTGGCATGGAGAAGGAACCAGTAATACGTTCCCCCGTTTATCATGGACAGGAGCAACTAATAACAAGCGGCCTTCTACAAGATTTTTGGAAGATGGTTCTTATCTGAGATTGAAAAATGTGCAGCTTGGTTATACCATAAATCCTAAAATGTTATCACGGTATAATATTTCTTACGTGCGCTTTTTTGTGAGTGGACAAAACTTATTGACGTTTACAAAATACACCGGCCTCGATCCGGAAATGTACACTAACAATAATTCTGTTGGCGATGGTGTAAGAGCTGTTGGTATCGATTGGGGAACGTACCCTTTAGCCCGCACTTATACAGTTGGTGTAAATATTAATTTTTAAAAAGAAATTCATTTATATATGAAAGCAAAAAATATTTTTTTAGCGTTGATAACAATTGGCATCGTTTTAATAACAGGTTGTAAAAAAGATTTAAATCAGCAGATACGCGGAAGCTATGAAGCTTCGCAATTTTTTACTTCTGATGCAAATGCAACATTAGCTGTGAATGCTGCTTACACACCTCTCTTATTTACTGATGCAGGTTCCAATGCGATCTGGGTGTTAGGAGATGTGGCTTCTGATGATGCTATTAAAGGCGGTAATCCCGGCGACCAGGCCGATTTTTTAAATGTTCAAAATTATAACATTACCCCGTCAAACTCTGCGGTGGAGGGCGTTTGGCGCCGGTATTATGATGGCATTTTCAAGTGCAATGTTGTTACCGATGGATTAGCTTCGGCAAGCACAACCGTTTCAGATGATGTGAAAAAAGCAGTGGGTGGACAGGCAAAATTTCTTCGTGCTTATTATTATTTTTTGCTTACTAATTTTTATGGAAAAATTCCTTTGCATTTAAAAGTAGAAACACCGGAAGAATCGCAAAGCCCTGCAATGGATCAGTCTGCTGTCTATGCACAAATTGAAACTGATCTTAAAGATGCTATTAATGACTTACCGTTATCGTGGTCGGGTAACGATCAGGGCAGGGCAACGAAAGGCGCCGCTATGGCCTTGTTAGCAAAAGCATACTTATTTCAGCAAAAATGGGATATGGCTGCGCAGGAGGCCAAGGCTGTAGAGATGTCAGGCATTTATGGTTTGCTTCCAAAATACACTGATAATTTTAATCAGGCCACCAAAGGAAATAACGAAGCTATTTTTTCAGCATGGCATAAAACCGGCGCCAGCCCGTTCCTCGGGAACAATTTAAACCAATGGTTTGCGCCACGCAGCTTAAATGGTTACGGCTTTTTTTATCCCACTCAAAGCCTTGTTGACAACTTTGAAAAAACTTCTTCCGACACATCTGATCCGCGGCTGGATTATTCTGTTGCAAGAGCAGGCCACCCCTACTTCGATACAACATTCGACCTTACGTGGACAACAACAGGCTATTTAAGTAAAAAACAAATTCAGCCTTTATCAGAAATTCCTACTAATATAAAAGGTGATGGAAATTTAAATTATGAAGCCATTCGTTTTGCCGATATTTTATTAGTGGAAGCAGAAGCGTTGAACGAGTCTGGAAATAGCAGCGCTGCATTAGTTCCTCTAAATATGGTACGTAAGCGGGCAAGAGAATCTTATTTAAATGACCCATCGTTACCCGGTTACGGACAAGTGCCTGCCGGGTTGTTGCCGGATATTGCGACAACAGATCAATCGCAATTACGTAATATAATAAGAAAGGAAAGAAGAAGTGAACTGGCTTTGGAGTTTCAACGCTTCTTTGATGTAATGCGCTATGGACAAGCGTATGCAATGAGTGCATTAAGTGACAGGCCTAATTTCAATTACGCCAATAATAGATTTTTCCCGATACCTCAAAGCGAGCGGGATACCAATAAAAAATTATAATGATTGAATTAATCTAAAAATATAAAAAATGAAAACTTCTAAATTTTCTTGTTTCAAATTACTGGTGTTGGTGGGTGGTTTATTTCTTTTTAATTCCTGCAAAAAAGATAAATCGTCAGTTGATTATAATTCTGATAAAACTCAGTTGACTAAAACAATTGATTCCTTAACGCAGGTTTTAAATAAAGCAATTGAAGGTAACAAGCCGGGCGATTATGTTGCCGGCGCCAAGACTGATCTTCAAAATATTTTAAGCCTGGCTGGTAGTGTTGCGTCAGGCCAATATACACAACAGCAAGTGAATAATACGGTATCTAATTTATTGAGAGCGGCGCAAACCTTCAACTCAAGGATCATCCAGGAAGTTTCTGTTGAGAATCTTGTTGCGCAATGGAAATTTAATGGAAATGCTTTGGACAGTACGCCAAACCACCATGACGGTGTTTTGAAATCAGGGTTGATAGGGCCCGCTCCAGGCATGGATGGAGGAGCTTTACCGCTTTCAGTCGCTGATCGTTTTGGCCGCCCCGGCATGGCTTATGATTTTAATAATGGCGGATATGTTGAAGTGCCTTATGACCAGGCATTAAATCCAAAAGAATTTACTTTTAGTTTATGGATTAAAAGATATTCATCCTATTGTGATAATTATATTCTTTCCCTAAACAGGTGGAACGGTTATAAGTTTCAACTTCAATGCAGTGATTTTGCTTTCTTAACTTTTCATGCAGACAATGGCTATCATGATGTAGATGATAATCCCGGTGCCATACCTCTTAATGTATGGACGCATGTTGCAGTTTCTTATACAAATGGTACCATGAAATTTTATGTAAACGGTGATTTGGTAAAAACGGCAAATGTTACCGGCACTCCTTCCACATTAGCCAATCCTATTCCGCTTGCCATTGGTCAGCAGTTGCCGAAAACAATCTATAACTCTGCTTCAGATGGCTCTTATGATTATTATGGCCCGGCATATTTTCATGGCGCTATGGACGATATACGAATTTATAATCGTGCATTAACTGATGCAGAAATGCTATCTATTTATACCATTGAAAAAGATTTGTGAGGTTTAACAGTCTCATACAAAGACATAAAGAGCATAAGGAAAAAAATAGTTGCGCCAAGGCCAATCCAGCCCCAATATATATTCCCCATAAGTTAAATAATTAATGATATATTATCAGGGAGAGATAAAATACAATAAAACTTTTTTATAAATAAAAGTTAATTATGCATCAAATTCCTATATTTGGTTGTCATAGCTTACAAGATTGCTTACACACTTTCTCCCTTTATTCAGAAATTATTTAAAAATTTACGTATGCCCTTAAAACAAATTATGTATTTAAGAAAACAATTTCCAATCTGGATATTTTCTTTCTTTTTTGCTTTTGGTATTTTTCAGCCGTGTGAATCAAACGCACAATCAACTGCCGTGACAGGTAAAGTGTCCGGAGCCGATGGTGCCCCAATTGCCGGGGTTACGGTTCAGGAAAAAGGCAGCAGCGCGGGAACGGCTACTGACGCCTCAGGAAACTTTTCATTAAATGTTAGCAGCCCAAATGCCTCTCTCGTTATATCTTCCCTGGGTTATGAAGCCAAAACCGTTCCCCTCGCAGGCCGCAAAAATATAAGTATATCGCTGGCCGGTTCTTCAGCGAAGGAACTGGAACAAGTGGTGGTGATAGGATACGGTAGTGCAAGTAAGAGAGATCTTACGGGCTCAATTGTAAAAATCAGCGGTAAGGAAGTAGCAGATAAACCTAACGTAAACCCAATAGCATCTCTGCAAGGTAAGGTAGCCGGCCTATCCGTCGTTAATAATGGAACACCGGGCGCAGCACCGGATATACGAATAAGGGGTACGGTGAGTATCGGGCAGGTTCATCCGCTTTATGTTGTTGATGGTATTTTTAATGATAATATTGATTACATTAATCCCAATGATATTGAATCTATTGAAATTTTAAAAGACCCATCCTCTCTCGCTATTTTTGGAGTTAAGGGAGCGACGGGAGTGATTGCTATTACCACTAAAAAAGCCAGAGTCGGGCAGACCGTAGTGAACTTCAATACAAGCTATGGTTTTAAAACGTTAGTCGATAAAATTAAATTGGCTAACGCCGATCAGTTTAAAACGCTTTTTGCTCAGGAAAGGGCAAACGATCCCAATAATCCGACTACAG
>JALZAJ010000514.1 GCA_030948465.1 Bacteroidota bacterium | reverse complement strand
CACTGCATCGGGCGGCACCTTGCTGCCTTGATTTATAAACCGGCGAATGTTGCTGTACGACGCCTTATCTATGCGCATGGCAAAACCCGTGCTGTTATTGATATTACTTTTTACAAAATCATTTTCTACAAGATTGCTGTAGCTTTCGTTACTGTAATAAGCGGTAGGATAAATGTGGCCTTCGTATCCAATGGTAATTGAAATAAGCTTTGGCTTTTTGATGCTGACATTCGTAGTTAGCATCTTCAAGGTTATTTGCTGGTAAACATCACTTTTAATCTTCAAAGACCTGGTTTCATATCCATCCAGGCTTACAATCAGGGAATCGTATAAATTGGCGCTTGGAATACCAAAGCCACCAGTAATACCGCTGTAATAAATGGCCCGGGTGAGCGGCATGTAAATTTTCACATTTTGTAACGGCTGATTTTTATCATCTTTTATTTCGCCTCGTATATAGTACTGCGCGGACGCGTGTTGCATCAATAGGAGTAAACAAATAGTAAAGAGAAGTTTTGGCACCGCTTTATTTTAAAAGATACATGTAAATATTACGTTGCAAACCTTTCGATAATCTTAACTCAATAGTCATTAGCTCAATGGTCATTCAGTCCTTCTAATCCGGTACAACTTGCCTTCCGAACCGGAACCTCAATTTTATACTAATTGATAGATCTCTTTAATATTTCTGCCGAGGCCTTCATAATCCAATCCGTAACCAACCACGAATTTATTAGGGATCGTGAACCCTAAATAATCAATTTTTAGCGGGTGCACCATAGCATCGGGCTTGTGAAGAAGTGAAGCGATTTTTAGTGACGCCGGATGATGATGTTTAAGCTGCGGAAGAAAATGTGAAAGTGTTTTACCGGTATCCACGATATCTTCTATTATGATAACATCTCTATGGTAAATATCCGCATCCAGGCCTATGGCTGTTATCACCTGGCCGGTTGATTTCACTCCTTTATAGGAAGCAAGCTTTATAAAACAAATTTCAGCTTCCACATTAATTTCCTTAAAGAGATCTGCGGCAAACATAAAAGCCCCATTAAGTATAGCAATAAATAGCGGTTTCCTGCCTTCATAGTCCAGGTTTATTTCTCCAGCTACCCTTGAAACCTGCTCTTCAATTTCCTGTGAATTTAAATAAGGAATAAATTCTTTGTCATGTACTTTTATTGAGTGCATAATTTATTTTGAAATGATAAGCTGCTGGCCTATTTGTAAATGGTCACTTTGTAAGCTGTTCCATTCTTTTAACTGCTCTACGGATACACCGTATTTTTTAGAAATAGTATAAAGGCCTTCCTTAGGTTGCACTTCGTGAATTATCGCTTTTTTATTTGGGGAAATTTCTTCATTGTTGTAGCTCGCACCGGAAACTTTTGTGCTTCCGCCCGTAACAAAATTTTCGTTCCCGGATAAATGTAATTCTCTTTGGATAATTTGTTGAAAGCGCAAATGCTTTCAAGCTGTACGCCATTTTTTTGTGCTACGTCATACAGCGTTTCATTTTGCTGTGAAATATAATAATCACGATCGCCTTCTTTTTGTTTCTTTTCTAAAAAAATTATTTGATCCCTGTTAAGCAATCCATCATTATCCAGGTCATTCATTTCCAGGAGCTTTGCAAGGTTGATATTATTTTGCGTAGCAATGGCAAGTAATGAAGTTCCTTTTTTGGCTAACAGGGCTTTACTTCCGTTTATGGTAAGCCTTCCGGGTTGAGATGATATCACAGTTTCAGGTTCGCTATTTTGTCCTGTGGAAGAGTCGGGTACATCATTATTATTATCTGCAGGATCATCACGGTATTTTGTTGCATCAAACACAGGCACTTCGCCGGCTGCCATCAATGAGTACTGCTCCAGGTTATTATCTTCTATATTTTTTATAAGAATATCAGGATACCGTGGGTTGGTTGCATAGCCTGCTTTACGTAATCCATAAGCCCAGCCTTTATAATCGCGGGGATCAAGCTTAAACAAAAATGAATACCTGGTACTTCCTCTTAAAAAATTGGAATGATC
>JALZAJ010000498.1 GCA_030948465.1 Bacteroidota bacterium | reverse complement strand
TGGGACAAAATTTATTCAAAAAGGTCCATTGCTTATTACTCATTGGGGCTTTAGCGGACCTGCTATCTTAAAGCTTTCAGCATTCGCAGCCAGGGTTCTTGCAGATTTGCAATATGATTTTACAATTACGATTAACTGGATTTCTAACATTAATGAAAACCTGTTATTGGAAAAGCTCAAAACGCTGAGGATGGAAATAGCCCCTCAAAAAATGGGAACCAGAAACCCTTTCAATCTTCCTCAAAGATTGTGGCAATATCATTTACAACGTTGTGGCATAGACGAAAATTTGAGATGGGCAGATCTGCCGGTAAAGCTTCAGAATTTTTTGGCAATTCAATTGTGTTCACAACAATTTCACGTAAAAGGTAAAACCACTTTTAAAGAGGAATTCGTAACCGCAGGTGGCATAAAATTAAACGAAGTGAACGCAGCAACCATGGAAAGTAAAATAGTGCGGCAATTGTTTTTTGCCGGAGAAGTTTTGGATGTTGATGGGATAACGGGTGGATTTAATTTTCAACATGCCTGGACGAGCGGATGGTTAGCGGCCAAAAAAATTGCAAGCCTCGCGAAAGAAAATTTACAACAAAATAATTAATGTTAGTACTATTATTGTTAGTATGACAATTGTTATAGTAAGGCAGGAAATAAGTAGTTTAGATTTATCCATTACTAAATGCATTTCTGATTTTGCTAGTAATGCAATTATACCTCATAAACTATACCATTAATGTTTCTTTAGGTTTGGCCGGTAAACCTCCGTAGAACGTGTTGCTTATGTTACGCATTTTGTGGAGAAATTGAATGGAACAATTCAATTATTTCGATGGGACATATCCTTACGCGTTTCCTAAAAAAAAATCCCATTTCGAAAGAAACGGGATTTTTGAAGAGAATTTAATTTTCTATTTTTTTTCTTTTTTCTCCCCTGCCACCTCGCTTTCAATTTCAGGCACCTCTTCATTTTCTTCATCTGCCGGGGACTGATTCTCATCTATAGCAATTTTAGCATTTTCTATATTTTCTTTCTTCACAGCAGAGGGGCTAATTGACTCTTTACTATCAGCTTTTATTTCATCCTTTTCTTCAGTCACAGCCGGTTTTTCCTCCGGAGATTTCTTACTTTCAGTTTCTGTTTTTGCCGGAGAAATTTTATTTTTTCCCGCGGCATCTCCTTCGTCATCCATTTTCTTCTTTAAGTCAGCTAAAACACCCAAATCTCCCAAAGTTGTTTTTTCAACTTTGCTTTGAATAGTTTTTACCGCTTTCTTTGTCGTTTCCGCGTCAACTCTTTTCTCTTTTATCTGCGCATTTTTCTCGTCTGCTTTTACCTGTTCCCAAATACGGCTATGGCTTAGAATGATCTTTTTATCATTGCGGTCAAATTCAATTACCATGAATGGAGCAATTTGATCAATGCCGATTACCTTTTCATCTTCCATACGTAAATGGCGTGCCGGTGCAAATCCTTCAAGCCCGTAAGGTAGTTGAACAATGGCTCCTTTATCATCTTTCCTGGTTACCGTTCCTTCATGTATGCTTCCTACAGGGAATGTTTCTTCGAGAGAATTCCATGGGTCTTCCTCAATTTGTTTGTGACCCAGTTGCAATTTGCGATTCTCTTTATCGATGCTCATAATGATCACATCGATCTCGTTACCTACTTTCGTGTATTCATTAGGGTTATTAAAGCGTTTAAGCCAGCTTAAATCACTGATGTGTATCATTCCTCCAATGCCGGGCGACAGCTCAACAAAAACACCGTAAGGAGTTATATTTTTCACAAGGCCTTTATGCTTGCTTCCTTCAGGATATTTTGTTTCAATCGTGTTCCACGGGTCTTCCGTCATTTGCTTTATCGATAAACTCATCTTCCGATCTTCTTTACTTAGTGTAACGACCTTAGACTCGTATTCATCGCCAAGTTTGAAAAATTCTTTGGCATTGATAGGAGTATTGGCCCATGTAATTTCACTTACGTGAACAAGACCTTCTACCCCAGGGAATATTTCAAGAAATGCTCCATAGTCTTCAATGTTTACAACCTTTCCTTTTACAATTTCTCCTTCTTTGATAGTTTCAGGTAAAGTATCCCACGGATGCGGGGTCAATTGCTTCAGGCCAAGACTGATCCTTTTTTTATCATCATCAAAATCGAGCACAACCACGTTCAGTTTTTGATCAAGCTTCAGCACCTCGCTTGGATGATTTATGCGGCCCCAGCTAATGTCAGTTATATAAAGCAAGCCATCTAATCCACCCAGATCAAGGAACGCTCCGAAGTCCGTAATGTTTTTTATAGTGCCTTCAAGTACCTGGCCTTTCTCCAGCTTGCCAATAATTTCTGCACGCTGCTGTTCAATATCGCTTTCAATAAGCGCTTTATGTGAAACGACGGCATTTTTAATCGCCTCGTTTATTTTTACCACTTTAAACTCCATGGTTTTGCCCACAAACTGGTCATAATCGGTTACCGGTTTTACATCTATTTGTGAACCTGGCAGGAATGTTTCCATACCGAACACATCCACAATAAGACCGCCTTTTGTTTTGCTGGTTACAAGTCCGGTCACGATCTCTCCGGTTCTATGCATGTCCACGATTCTTTCCCACGCCCTTGTTGTTCTGGCTTGCTTTCTGCTTAAATGAAGGTTACCATCTTTGTCTTCTTTTTCAGCCACCATCACTTCCACTTCATCGCCTACTTTAAGATTCGGTGTATCCCGAAATTCATTCAATCCAACCAACCCGTCACTTTTAAAACCAATGTTAATTACAACATCTGTTTTTGTCATGCCCACCACGGTACCGGTGATCATTTCATTATCGTTGATCTGTTTAAATGTTTTATCATATACTTCGTCATACTTTTTTCTTTCTTCTTTGTTATAAGAAGTTACATTTCTTTTATCAACGCTCCAGTCAAAATCATCATGAGGGCTGGCCAGGGCTTCCTCATGAATTTCCGCCTCTGAGGGCTGTGGCTCTATTGCCGCAGCAGTAGAATCAACATCCGGAAACTCAGGAAAAGGAACGCCTTCAATACCGCCCTGGGGCATCTCTTCAATTGACGTTTTGATTTCTTCAGCAGTAGGATTGAATTGACTTGTTTCTGTCATAGTGTTTTGTAAACTCTCCATATTATTTTCAGCAGGTCCTTTTTTTGTTGCTGTACCCGGATTATTTTCCGGATCCTGATCATCAGCATTTTGGTTAATAATTTCGTTGCTCATACTGTAATTCCCAAGAGGTTTTATTATTTTGGGAGTGCAAAGGTAAGATAATACCGTGATTCCGGGGTTTAATATGAAATTTTTTCAGTAAAATGAACGATAAATAACATTCATTTTATAAAACGGTAAAGCATAAATTGCATCACTTTCTTTTTGTCAAAAAAAATAATAATGAAGCGTTGGATTGCAAGCCTTCAACAAACGAGATTTATTAAATCTATTGTCTATTTTCTTGTCGGGATTGTCACTTATCCTGGTTTGGCGTTGATAAACAAGATAAGTATAAGCGGTACCGAACATATAAAAGATCTTCCTAAAAAGAACGTGTTATTCGTAAGCAATCATCAAACTTATTTTGCTGACGTGATTATGTTTTTACACATTTTTTGTGCAGTTAAATGGCGAAAACAAAACAAGCTCGGTATTCCTTATTATTTATTGAATCCCTTTACCCGAGTGTATTATGTGGCTGCGGCTGAAACAATGAAGAGCAACTGGCTTACAAGACTCTTTACCTGGGCGGGAGCCATCACGGTGAAGCGTACCTGGCGTGCCGGCGGCAAAGAAGTAAGGCGCGGCCTCGATCCCGGGGATACCCGTAAAATTGCTAATGCACTAAAAAATAATTGGGTCATTACTTTTCCACAGGGAACCACAAAGCCCTTTGCTCCCGGCCGGAAAGGAACTGCATTTATTATAAAACAGCATAAACCGGTGGTAGTGCCGGTAGTTATAAATGGCTTCTGGAGGGCATTTAATAAAAAGGGACTTAAGTTCAAGAAAAAAGGATCTATTCTAAGTGTACAATTTAAAGAACCTTTGCTTTTAACTTACGAAGAAAGTGTTGAGGTCATTCTTGAAAAAGTAATGGACGCTATTGAACAAAGTAAAAAGTTTATGATGAAAAGTAAACATCATTTAATAACAGCATTGGATAAATGATCAGTTATCGATCAGGTTGCATAAAAAGCGCTTTTAGCTCAACAGCATCCACCGCTTTCATTTTGCCTCCTAAAATTAACCTGAGTTGCCTTCTTCTTAATGCACTTTCAAATAACATATTTTCTTCTTCCGTTTCAGGATTTATTGCGGGCACTTTTCGCGGTTTACTATTTGGATCAAGTGCCACAAAAGTATAATAGGCTTCGTTGCTTTTGTACCGGTATTGCTGAATTATATCTTCGCCCCACACATTTAAATGTACCTCCATGCTTGTATTAAAAGCCCTGGTTACCTTCGCCTCAATATGAACCACATTCCCAAGTTTTATCGGATTTGTAAAAGAAATATTATCTACAGATGCCGTTACTACGGGAGCATTGCAATGCTTTGTACCGGCAAGCGCCGCTCCGATATCCATCCAATACATGAGCCTTCCACCCATCAGGTTTCCAAAAGTGTTCGTATCATTTGGTAATACCAGTTCGGTCATTATCACCAGGCTTTCCGAAGGTTTTTTTTCGTTCATCTAAATTTTTTTTTGCAAATATAGCTTTGAATATTTTGTGGGTATGCCTATCAATTTATATAATCCATTTATATAATTGATATTAATAATTATGTAAAACCAATCGCGCATTTCAGGACAATTTTAAAGCATTAATTTTGCACGCTTATAGAAATAATATGTTATTAGGATTACAAAATGTTACGTTTGAATTTGGGGCAAGACTAATAGTGGAGGATGCTACATGGCACATTCAGCCAAATGAAAGGATCGGTCTTATAGGATATAATGGCACGGGAAAATCAACGCTTTTAAAAGTATTTACCGGTGAGTATCTTCCCTCGGCGGGTACTGTCGAAAAAAGTAAAGAAACCACGATCGGGTTCCTGCACCAGGATCTTTTAAGTTTTGATACAGACGATTCCATATTGCAGGTGGCCTTGGGTGCGTTTGAGGACCTGCTTTTATTAGAAAAAGAAATTGAGAAAATTGGCCACGAACTTGAAAAAAATTCTAATGAACAATTAGCGCATTTATATGCAGATAAATTGCATGAGCTTGAGATCTTAGGAGGCTATAATATTCATCATAGAACAGAGGAAATATTGCAGGGACTTGGCTTTCCGAACGGCGATCTTCAGAGGCCATACAAAGAGTTTAGCGGTGGCTGGCGTATGAGGGTGCTGCTGGCCAAAATGATTTTGATGCAACCTGATGTTTTACTGCTTGATGAGCCCACTAATCATCTTGATCTTCCTTCGATTGAATGGCTGGAAAAATATCTTCAGCATTATCGTGGCTCTGTTGTAATAGTTTCGCACGACCGTTATTTTCTCGATAGAATGGTTACCAAAATTGTGGAGCTTTATCAGCAGCAGCTTCATTTTTATTCAGGGAACTATTCTTATTACCTGCAGGAAAAAATGCAACGTATCGAGTTGCAAAAACGTGCTTATGAGAACCAACAGGATTACATACGGCAACAGGAAAAATTTGTGGAACGATTTAAGGCTAAGGCCTCCAAAGCGGCGCAGGCGCAAAGTATCATGAAGCGGCTTGACAAGATTGATCGCATTGAAAACACAGACCTGGAAAGACCCGACATGAGAATAAATTTTACAGTTGGTGTAACGCCGGGCAGAGTATTATGCACATTAAAAGATGTTTCAAAAAATTTCGGAGCAGTTAAGATAGTGGATAACGCAAAAGCAGAAATAAGCAGGGGAGATAAGATCGGGCTTATTGGCGCCAATGGAAAAGGAAAGTCAACCTT
>JALZAJ010000475.1 GCA_030948465.1 Bacteroidota bacterium | reverse complement strand
TATTGCTACCATTGTTGCTAAAAGTTCCATGCATTTTATAAATGAAAATAAACTTTGCGCTGGTCAATTTGAGTGGCAAAATTCTGCGTCGGCATTCTCAGTTTCAAAATCAGATGTAGATAAAGTTTGTCCAATGGATGCTACGCATAAATACATACTCAACCAGCCTGAGCATCATCGTAAAATTAGTTTTCAGGAAGAGTACGATATATTCATAAAATTTTATCAGAAAACGTTGCAACCTTTGAAAAGCAGTTAAAGAAATAAGGTAATAAGGTTGATGTATGAATAAGACTTTTTCTACTAAAGTTAAAAATGAAAAAGCAAAGGTAAGAGCATAACATTGAACAAAATATCAGCATTATCACGTAAGAAATTATTAACATGGAAGTACATCATCAGCCAAACGTAGATCCCGATAGCCATCGGGAGAAAAATTTTAAAGGATATTTTTTGGAGCTTGTAATGATTTTCTTGCACTATAATCGGCCTTAAAACCTTACTAGAAAAGTCATTAGTATGTTGAAAAAACCTTATTACCTTATTCTAAATAAAAATAAAGCCGAATACTAAAATATGGAAGTACATCATCACCCGCATGTAGATCCCGATAACCATCGGCACAAAAATTTTAAAGAGTATTTTTTAGAATTTGTAATGATATTTCTTGCCGTAACGCTTGGTTTTTTTGCAGAAAGCTACAGAGAGCATTTAAGCGATAATTCCAGGGAAAAAGAATACATGAAAGAAATTGTGGCAAATTTAAAATATGATACGGAGCGCTGCAATAGAAATTACAAACTGAATGTATTCGGCGCCTCAGGGATTGATACATTGCGAAACGAAATTAAGAAAGCTATCAATGGTAAGGCTGATGTAAACAAAATGTATTATTTCACTTTCTTATATGCCAGGGAATCTAACCAGGCTGCCTTTAATACCACTGCAATTTCAGAGCTGAAAAGCTCAGGTTCATTAAGGTTAATCTCTAACGAAAAATTAATAGAACAACTTGCCGATTATTATGAAAGAAAAATATTTGCTGCGAAATCATACCTGCCAGACGACAAAGAAATCAGGAATAAAGAAGACGAAGTTTTCAGCATGTTGAATATGGATAATTATATATTTTCTTTTAATAACATGGATACCACCACCTACAATAACAACTACAACTTCAAAAATATTCTTACGCTAACACCTGCTTTAAAATTGATAACAAACAATCCGAAGGAAATGGAAAAGCTTTATAATGATGTAACTTCTTTTGAATTAAGTATCAAAAGATATAATTTATGGTTATCCATTTGCAAAAAAGCAGCAACGGAATTGATTGCTGAAATTCAAAAAGAATATAATTTAGAAAATGATTGATAAACAAAATATCGAAGATCAGTCCGCAAAAAGATAGCCCACGGTAACGGTAAACGAAAATATTCCGGAACAGGTAATTATTAACGAACAACCATTATCTCAAAACATGGAAGTGCATCATCCACATCACGTAACACATAAAAAGAAATTGGGAAAAAAGAATATGCAAACTGGTGTGCTTTAAAAAAATTCTATCAGCATCGTATTGTAAAACGATGGATGCGCCTTTTTACTGCTTCATCGGTTTGATTTTTACTGGTAAGATCCGCAGAAAGGGTAAGGCCGCCGAAAACCGATTTGGGCTGCGGCTTACTAAAGTGAATGGGGTGTTATTTTGAGAAAGGGTTTTTGAAAATTCATTTGCAATCGAACCTCCTGCACCGGAATAGTGTACATAAAAATATTTCAAAAACTAATAATCGAGTTGCAGACCCAGCCTGTCTTTTAATTCTTTTACCAACGGGTACTCTTCAATGATTCGCAAATATTGTTCCTTTGTTGAAAGATGCTTTTCTGCAACAACAATATTGTTTTCATTTTCAACAATTATTACCCGGTATGTTAGAAAGCGGTTATTAAAATGCGTCTGCAGATGTTCAATCAACGCAGCTCTTTCTGTTTCGACAAATTTTTGTTGAATATTATTCTCGGTTATTATTTCGATGCAGTTATTATCAATAATATTAAGCTTCGCGGTTTTAAAATTAGATACTCCGGAATGATTATTACTTTTTCGCAGTTGTTCAATGTATAGCCCCCATGCCACATATAATTCCTCCTCATTCAATTCTTTAACTTCATTCCCATTAAGCTTATTTTCCAGGGCTACCTGCTCTCTTATTTTTTCAAGCGTACTGAGCTTTTTTGTTTTAATTAAAGGTTTTATTGTTACTACGGCAGTGTGATCAATCGAAGGCTTAGCCCCAACAGATTTCTGCTGTTCGATCATTAACTTAGCAGGCTCCTGATCTCTATCAGCTTTCTTTTCCTTTGAAATTACGGCAGGTTTTTTTTCAGCAATTTTTGTTGTTTCTTCCGGTAAAGCGTTATTGTTTTTTCCTCTGCGGGCAATAGGGGAAAGCGACCTGAAAGATACGGGCTTTGTGCTTTCAAGCTGCTTTTTTGACTGCATATTTTCACCATCATATACCAGTTCAATTGCCTGCTGCAGGTAGCATAGCTTTATCAACGTAAGTTCCACATGAAGACGTTTGTTGCGTGCCTGACGGTAATTAATCTCCGCTTCGTTCAACACATTTAATGCTCCCAATAATAAAGCACCTTCCGTATGAGAAGCTACCTCAAGATAACGATGCTTAAACCCCTCGGAAACCTCGAGCAGCAGGGCAACTTTCGCATCTTTACTTACTAAAAGATTCCTTAAAAACTCAGCAAAACCATTAAGCACCAGGTCACCTTCAAAACCTTTTCGGTTTATTTCATCATATAATAAAAGTACATCGCTAACGCTTTGTTGCTGCATAGATTCCATTAGCCGGAAATAATAATCTTCATCCAATATATTTAAATGCTCGAGTGTGTTGGCATACGTAAGTTCGCCGTTAGTAAAACTCACGATCTTATCAAGAATACTTAAGGCATCTCTGAGGCATCCTTCACTTTTTTGAGCAATAATGTGCAGTGCGGTTTTATCGGCTTTAATATTTTCTTTGTCACATATTTCCCTCAAATGATCTACCGTATCCTGGTTAGTAATTCTTTTAAAATCAAAGATTTGGCAACGGGACAATATGGTGGGAAGTATTTTGTGCTTTTCGGTTGTTGCCAAAATAAAAATGGCGAACGGTGGCGGTTCTTCAAGTGTTTTAAGAAAGGCATTAAAAGCCGACGTGCTTAGCATGTGCACCTCGTCCACGATATAGACCTTATATTTTCCTGCTTGCGGCGCAAAACGTACCTGGTCAACCAGGGCGCGAATATCATCAACGGAGTTGTTGCTGGCAGCATCCAATTCATGAATGTTCAAAGAAGTTCCATTATCGAATGAGACGCAGGAATTACAAACATTACAAGCCTCGCTTTCCATTGTCCTGTTTTCGCAGTTTATGGTTTTTGCCAGAATTCGTGCACAAGTGGTTTTGCCCACTCCGCGGGGGCCGCAGAATAAAAATGCATGCGCCAGTTGGTTATTTTTGATAGCGTTTTTTAGGGTGGTAGTTATATGCGACTGCCCTACAACCGTGCTAAAGTTTTGCGGTCGGTATTTCCTGGCTGATACGATGAATTTATCCATAATCCGCTCCCTCTAAAGGTGAATTTTATTTTTTTACCTGAGCGCAAGTTAAGAAACGATTGCTTAAAAGAATGCCAGCATCAACTGAAAGTGCACAATTTTCGCCTGGTATTTTAATTTAAAACCGGATGTCTTTTAAACTCTTTCGACCGGTCGAAAAGATAACGATATGTAGTAAGAAGCCGGCTTTGTTTTGCACCAATGTTCCTGGAAATATTTAAAATTTTGGGATTGAAATCGCCCTGCCATTGAAGCTCTAATTCGTTATATTTTTTTTTCTGAATCACTTTGGCTCCAGCCACGATCATGTAATAATCTATACCTTTTCCCTGAAATTGTGGCACTATGCCAAATACAATTCCGGTGAACTTATCACAGACGCCCTTTTTCATCAGCCATAAATATTTAAGCTTAGCCAACAAGCCAAATTTTCCGTTAAGATGTTTAAAAACCTGGTTGAGCTCGGGGAGGTTTACCCAAAACGCAACAGGCTCATCTTTATAATATACAAACCAGATAAGATCTTCGTCCATTACCGGCTTCATGGCTTTAAACATCTTTAAGGCCACCTCTTTACTCAATTGTTTATTTCCCTCGTGCTTCGCCCATGCATTATTATACACCGTGGTAAAATCTGCCGAAAATTTAGCCAGTTCTTTTTTATTGATCCGCATGGCTTTAAATTCCGGCATCGCATGGTATTTTTCATATTGCTCATAAAATTTATCGTTCAATCTTGTTTGAACAAATAAATGCCAGCACACCTGGTTGTAAAAATTTTTAAATCCATAATCTTCAAAAAGCTTTTGGTAGTAAGGAAGATTATAATTCATCAAATAGATTGGTGGTTTAAATCCCTCAACCACCAATCCCCACCAGCGGTCGCGCTCTCCAAAATTTATAGGGCCATCCATAGCTTCCATGCCTCTTTGCATAAGCCAGCTTTTGGCAACATCAAATAACATATCTGCAGCTTCCTGGTTATTGATACATTCAAAAAAGCCAACACCGCCGGTCGGTTGTTCGTCACCTTTATTCTTGTATTTTCTATTAACAAACGCGGCAATTCTCCCAATAAGATTACCATCATCATCGGTCAAAAGCCACCGGGCGGATTCGCCAAAACGATAGGTTTTATTTTTTTTAGGATCAAATACTTCATTTATATCCTTGTCGAGCGGGCGAATGAAACTGGGATCGTCTTTATAAATGTGTAAAGGAACCTTTAAGAATGCTTTGGAAGATTTTGGATCGGAAAGCTGGATAAGACGCATGTATAAAAAAATTAGAATGAAATGTACAATCAAAAATAATTGTTGCCAAAAAACCACAACTTTTGAAAAAAAATTTCAAATACTCCCTCTAATTCATAAAGGCATGTTTCTTGTTTATTTAATCATACGTTTAGGATAAAATTGCTGATAATTATGAAAAATAAAAGTTAAGTTTCGAAAAAAGATCCCTGTTGGGATGGATATAAACAAATAGGAATGAAGAAAAAGGATGATGACAAGGTGCCAAATTGTGTGCCTGAAAAAAAGAAAAAAAGTAAATAATTTTTAATCCAAAAATAAATAATCATGTCAAATTTAAAATCAAAAAGAGTAGCCATTTTAACAGAAAATGGTTTTGAAGAGGTCGAATTAACGAGCCCGAAAAAGGCCCTGGAGGAAAAAGGTATTACTGTTGATATTGTATCGCCGCAAAAAGATACGGTGAAGGCATGGGATCAGGATCATTGGTCTATCGAGTTACCGGTTGATGTAAATCTTGCTGATGCGGATACTAATAATTACGATGCCCTTGTGATTCCCGGCGGAGTAATCAACCCGGATAAAATGAGAATCAATAAAGAATGTGTGACGTTTGCAGAAAGTTTTTTGAAAGCAGGTAAGCCCGTTGCAGCTATTTGCCATGGCCCTCAGTTGCTAATTGAGACCGGGCTTATTGATGGAAGAAAAATGACCTCTTATCCATCAATAAAAACAGATCTGCAAAATGCCGGAGCCGACTGGCATGATAACGAAGTAGTAGTTGATAAAGGATTGGTTACAAGCCGCAGCCCTAAAGACCTGGAAGCATTCAATAAAAAAATGCTTGAAGAAATAGGAGAAGGTGTGCATGAAAAAGCTGAGGCGTAGTAGTTTATCAATTGTTGCGCTTTTCACCGTTATTGCCTTTCTTTTTTATGTTACTTGTTACTGTTTGAACTTTTCCTGACAGCAGCCATTCTTTTTGTTTGTCTGTCCATTGCTTCTCTTTTGCTTTATCATTGAAAATACTATTGGAGAATTCATGTAAATGTTCGAAGATCTAAAATTCAAATTGGAGTAAACAATTGTACAGAACTTCAAAGCAGAGCTTAAGGTTTCGCACGAAAAATGGTTTTTTTTAAATCAGTCCGGATTGATATTATTTTCCTCCAGCCACCAATGCAAGACTATCACTGCCCACAACCGGTTAAATAAATAATCATTGCCTGACAAATACCGCTTTTTAATTTTTTCCACTTCGGCAAAATTGAGGACGTTAAATTTTTCAATTGTTTGTCGCGAAGTATATTTCTCCAGGAGAAAAGTCAAATCCATCTTCAGCCATTTTTTTAAAGGAATACTAAAGCCCCATTTAGGACGGTCAAAAATTTGCTTTGGCAAGTAATCAAATAGAACCTGTTTCAAAAGATACTTCATTTCGCCGCCATGCAGCTTTAACTCACTATCAAGGTTAAACGCAAATTCAATGATCCGGTAATCTAATAACGGCACCCGTATTTCAAGTGAAAAATGCATGCTTGCTCTATCTACCTTTACTAAAAGATCATCGGGCAGGTAATAATTAAAATCCCAAAGAGCTTGTTTTTCCGGTGGGTTTAATTTTCTTTCCGTTGCAGCAGTATCGTTCTCTTTTTCGAAATCGAATTTATTTTCTTTTAAAATATCGTGCAGTTCTTTTTCGCTGAACAAATACTGTTCCTGGGAAAAAATATGCGTTTTTAAATTCCTTTTATTGGAATACGCAAATAAATTGCCGGCTCTTTGATATTTGTCATTCATAAGTTTCGAAGCAGAAAACAAAGGTTGCTTTAAAAAACCAGCCCATTTTTTATCTAACAGGCTGGCCCAATTATAAGCGCCATAGCCCATAAATAATTCATCGCCTCCATCGCCACTCAGTGCTACGGTTACTTCTTTTTTTGCAAGCCGGCTCACCATCATCGTTGGTAAGGCTGAAGAATCGGCAAAGGGTTCATCATACACGGGCAACAGATCATGGATCATCTCCATTACTTCATTTTCTTTCACGCTAAATTCATGATGATGCGTTTTTAAATTTTCTGCAACGCTTCGTGCATATTTTGATTCATTAAATTTTCCATCATCAATGGCTATGCTGAATGTATTTATTTTTTTACTGCTCACTTTTGATGCGATAGCCGTTACCAGGCTGCTATCCACGCCCCCGCTAAGAAAGGTTCCGATAGGAACATCGCTTATTAGTTGCTTCTCAACGGAATCGCACAACAACCCGTTAAGTTTTTCTTTTGCCATTTTTTCATTGGTGATTTTTTCTTTTTTAATTTTTAATGCAAGATTCCAAAAGGGATAAACTTGCTGCTTGAAATTATGCAGCGAGTTGCCTGATAGATCAATTTGAACATAGTGCGCTGCCGGAAATTTTTCTACCTTATTAAATATAGTAAGCGGGTGAGGAATGAATCCGAGATGTAAAAAATAAGGAACGGCCTTTTTATTTATGCTCAGAAATTTCCCTTTAATAGATCGTATCGCTTTAAGTTCTGAGGAAAAAATAATTTCGGTTTCATCATAATATATAAACAGCGGTTTTATTCCCGCATGGTCCCTGCAAAGTGTAAGAATATTTTCTTTTATGTCGTAGATAGCGAGAGAGAACATACCATTGAATTCTTTAAAACATGCGACTCCCTGTTCTGCAAATAATTGCAGGATCACTTCTGTATCTGAGGTTGTTTTTAACGACGCTCCTTTGTCAGTGAGACTTTGCTGCAGCTCTTTGAAATTGTAAATCTCGCCGTTATACACCATCACATAGCGCCCATCTAAAGAAAACATGGGTTGATTTGCTGAAGACGAAAGATCTAAAATGGATAAACGCCTGTGGCCTAATCCTACTTTTTTATTCTCCGAAAAATAGAAACCTTCTGCATCCGGACCGCGGTGCTGCATCGTTGAAGTTGCTTTTACAAGCTGCGCCGGAGACGTCAAATTATGTAAAGAAATAAAGCCGGAAATACCACACATGCATGACTTTTGTTTAGTTCAATATTAATTTAGAAAGTGCTAAAAGAAATTGTTTGTTATGGCAGGGCAAACGATTCGTTATAAATTTTTTTCAATTCCAAAGCGTGATGCGGCAGGGTAAAATTCCCGTGTACTCTTTTTTGTCCCTCTTCAGAAAGAGAATTCCTTTCATCAGAATTGGCAATAAGCGCATTAAGTTTTTTAATAAAATCCTGCTCACTATTTAAATCAAAATAAACGGCAGTGTCGTCGCATTGTTCCCGGAAAGATTTAATATCACTCAGCAACAGCGGGAGTTTCATCGCCATTGCCTCTAACACGGACAATGAAAAACCCTCAAATTCCGAAGCCGAAACGTACAGATCATAAAGAGGAAGGAATTCGACAATGTTAGTCACCTCTCCTTTTAATATGATATTCGCACCACATTCATCGATCATCTTTTTCAAGTGAGCTTCCATGCTTCCGGCGCCATAAATATGTAACTCAATATTTGAATTTTTTAGTTTTGAAAAAACCCTGATCAAAAAGTCAAAATTTTTCCCCGGCCTTAGCGCGCCTACACTGACCAACTTAAATTTTGTATCGCTTTTCATTTTTCTAAATTTTTTCCTGTTAAATTTTTCAATATCAACAAAGGTGTAAAGCAGGTGAGATTTAAATGGTTTTAATTTTAAAAATGCAAAGTATTCCTTTAAAGAATTTCCTGATACAGCTATTATCACACTCTTTCTAATGCGGTAAGTAATCTTATCAATAACACGAATGTGCCAGTGTTTATAATCTATAGAAGTT
Organism: Bacteroidota bacterium; assembly: GCA_030948465.1. Classification (GTDB taxonomy): domain Bacteria; phylum Bacteroidota; class Bacteroidia; order Chitinophagales; family Chitinophagaceae; genus Ginsengibacter. The sequence goes on along the minus strand of JALZAJ010000475.1, from coordinate 1,991 downwards.
AGAACAGACGTATGAATGGTGGTAAGCAAGGGAATCTTTTTTGGAGTGGCCAGTCTCGCGACTACCGTTGGCCAAAACAAATGAGTATGTACCATGTCAACATGATTACTCTTAATTATTTGTCTCAATTTTATTACAGCAAGTGGTAATGAAAATAATGATTTCAAATTCATTGATAGGTATTTGTCGCATTGCAGTTCATTGCCGAATGAATTTTCCCCATACATTTCTACTACGACATTGTTATACTCAGGAAGTTCTTTTATAACCCTTACCAGCATGGTCTCTGCGCCGCCGCGACCCAGTAGGTAGATGAAATGCAGGATTGTTTTTTTTTGCATAGCCTGTTTAATTTAAACTCATTTAAGCGCCTTTATATTCAGTTATTACTTGTGAATTGGGTTTGTTGAAACCCGCTATTTTTTCTAACCGGTAGAAAATACGATTCGCATTTTCATAACCAATGAAACGCGAGATAAAAAAGTAAGACCGGAACCATTTGGAATCAAAATTCTCTTTTGCAATGGGAAAATATTTTTTGATGATGCTTTGAATAAACGGGTGATTAATTTTTTTAGTTCTCATCTCAAGCACAACATTTCTTAGTACATGCCAGTTGTAATAATTCATAAACTCTTTCTCCACGTTATTAGCCTGCGCAGGAAAATGTGGCCGCCATTTATTAGCGAAGCTGCATAAGGCCATGTAATAATCTTCACTAATGCTGAAGTTCCATAAGTGTTCTATGAGCACATCATACACCACATAAATTCTCGCATGCTGCTGCACCTGCATACTAATATCCGCATCATATAAATGAAAACCAGCAAAAGTTTTCTCGTCAAATTCTATTTTATCAAATAATGATTTTCTGATGCAAAACCATAGGCCATCAATAATCACCGCTTCTGTTTTACCGTCATTATATGGATTGCTGTAATAGTGATACAGCTTTTTATCTTTCTTTCTGCCAGATCTCATCAGGATATTCCTGGCGCTTTTCGCAAAATAATTATTGTACCACCACGCCGAAGGCACAACAGATTGAGCTAATCCTCCCGCAACTCCAATCATTCCTACCTCCGCATCTTTAAAATGTGCCACTACATTCTTGCCCCAGTCATTAGTATAAAATAAAATGTCCTCATGTGCAAAACAAACAATATCATATTGCGCTTTTCGCACCCCCTCATTGTAGGCAGAAAAAATGGTATGTTCACTAAGAGTATTATCTATAACAATTAATTCGTACGGAATACCAATAGTAAGTTCGATACTTTCTTTCATCGCTTTAAGCAACGAACCGCTTCTATGGCAAATGATAATACTTAACATCTTCTTTCTTACTTAAATGATATTTTTACTCACACTATTCATGCCTTTCGTCACTACACTATTTCTTGTTTTTTTATTATTTTGTTTTTCACTAAAACATGAAGAAGGCCGGGAAAATAAAGAGCCAGAAAAAATTTAAATGCCAGCTTTTTATTTTGATTTCCGGCGCGGATCAGTTTTTCGTTTAGCGAATTATAATGCAAATATTTATTGTGCTTTTTTTGCAGGTAATCAAAAAGAGTTTCTCTTTCATCTACACTCAATCCGCGCAACATGGAATTATTCAATACCCGGTAATCATACATTACTTCATTAATGTAATGAAAAGAATAATTGGCGAAAGCCATCTTCAACCAAAGATCCCAATCTTCCACTCCCATTACGGGCATCTTTTCATCGTAACCGCCCAATTCTTCCCAGGCAGATTTGCGATATACGGCGCAGGCATCAATATAATTTTCCAGCATCATCTTTTGTAAATTGAATTCGCCGGTTGTATTTCGCCCGGATCTTTCTCCAAAATATTCTGCGTCACCATACACCATGGCAATACCGGGTTGCTCATCCAGGATCTTTATACTTTCATAAATATATTCGGGGCGAATTTTATTGTCGCTGTCCAAAGGCAAAATGTATTTACCCAATGATTTTTTGAT
>JALZAJ010000470.1 GCA_030948465.1 Bacteroidota bacterium | reverse complement strand
GATTGCTATTGTGGGAAATGAATGGGAGGAAAAGCTTGCGGCATTTAATAAAAATTATTTACCGCAATCCATTTTTCTTGGGGGTAATACTGAAGGAACACTATCGTTGTTACAAAGTAAATTAGTCGCCGGAAAAACAATGATCTACGTTTGTGAAAATAAAACATGCCAGCGGCCGGTTGAAGAAGTTGATCTTGCACTTAAGCAGGTTTCCCACAAAGACGGGAAGATCACAAAGTAATATTGTTCTATTCTTTATACATTGCTGATAGATGCTGGAAGATGTAACGCTAAAAAAATTATTTGGTTTCCATGATTACAACTTCTCCCGGAATTTTCGCATCAAATTTTATTGCATTTTTTTCTTTGTTTAATACATGATAAGCCACTATTCCTGCGAGGATCATTAGAATGGCTCCCAGCATGAAAGATGCTCCGGGAAAATATACCGGGGTTGATTTTGCGGTAAAATAAGCGAATAAATTTGTCATGATAAGCGGGCTTATAATTGAAGTGGCGCTTATTAAACTGGTAAGCGCTCCCTGCAACTCTCCCTGTTCATTGGCAGGTACATGTCCTGTAATAATAGACTGGAGCGCAGGCCCGGAAATTCCTCCAAGACAATATGGGATTAAAAAAACAAACATCATCCAACCTTCACTGGCAAACGAAAACAAAACTAACCCCAAGGCATACATGCCAAAGCCGATGTATATACTTTTTGTATTGCCGAGCTTAGGATTTACATAACGTATAAGAACACCCTGCACCAGGCCAACCAACAAGCCAACCATTCCCAGGGATATGCCAATAATTTTTTCACTCCAGGAAAATCGTTCAATTCCAAAGTATGACCAAACACTCTGAACGGCCTGTCCGGCCATATACACCAGGAAAAATGAAACGGCCAATGCGCCGACAGCAGGATATTTTTTGAGATGTTTAAAAGCTCCAAACGGATTGGCTCGTTTCCACTCAAATCTACGCCGGTTTTCAATTGACAATGATTCCGGCAAAACAAAAAAACCATATAGAAAATTTAGAAATGTTAAGGCCGCCGCAGCAAGAAATGGAACCCGCGAACCGTAAGAACCCAGCAAGCCGCCGATTACCGGACCTATAATAAAACCAAGGCCAAAAGCAGCGCCCACAAGTCCAAAGTTTTTTGCACGATCTTCAGGAGCACTTATATCTGCTATGTAAGCAGTCGCTGTTGTAAAGCTGGCCCCGGTTACGCCTGCTATAATGCGACCTACAAAAAGCCAGCCGATAGTGGGAGCAAAAGATAAAAAGACATAATCTAATCCAAATCCAAATAAAGAAAATAAAAGTATGGGCCTGCGACCAAATTTATCGCTTAAGTTGCCTAACACAGGAGCAAATAAAAATTGCATGATGGCATAAGCGAAAGTGAGCCAGCCTCCATATTGCGCCGCCTCGCTGATATTTCCATGAATTAATTCTTCAATCAATTTAGGAAGTACAGGAATAATAATTCCTAGCCCGGTTACATCGATAAGAAGAGTTAAAAAAATAAAACCAAGAGCCGCTTTCCCGTTACGAGCCATGCACAATCTTTTGCCAAAGATGAAGAAAAAAGAACAAAATTTTTTGTAAGACCATAAGGGTTTAAAATATGCAAATTCTAATTTCTATTTTCTATATTGTGCACTAACCAAAAAAAATTAATTATGAAAGCAGTTGGATGGATATTGATAGCAGTCGGAATTATTATGATACTTATTAAAGGATTTTCTGTTCCGGTAAAAGAGAAAGTAGTTGACGTAGGTCCCGTTGAAATAAATAAAACTGAAAACAAATGGATAGGGTGGCCCACTTATGCCGGCGGTTTGCTTGCGGTTATAGGAGTAGTGCTGGTAGTAGCAGATCGAAAAAAATAATCGTTTACTGCATCGCTTCTAAAAGCATTAAGAATGAAAAAAGCCTGGAACAATTGCGTGCCAGGCTTTTTTCAATTTTTTAATTAGCCCAATAACAGTATTAAAAGAACACCGATAACGATAATGGCGCCTATGGATAAATAGATTCCGCTTTTCTTTTTAGATTTTGATTCCTTCTTCAACTCTCTTAATTCTTTTCTTAATTCTTTCTTTTCCAGAGAAGTAAGATTGCTTTTATCCATATTGCGAATTTCGGCGAGCCGGGTGAGGGCTTGTTCCGAAGGGTCAGTATTAGTTTTTTTAGCCACATCAACAGGATTGGGCTCACCTGCAAAAACAGGCATTACTGTAGCAGTAAACATCGCAAACATTAATACAGTGAAAATTTTTTTAGGATTCATGAGAAGTGTTTTAGGTTTAATGAATATTTTTATTAGATAAATATAAATCTAATATTGTTATAAATAATCACTGTTGCGTAAGTTTTCCTGAACACGATCAGCGCTTTTTTCAAGCTTATGAGTCATCCACCGTTATTATTACAAAAGTGAATTCCGAAAAGAAATTAAAATTTTAGCAGCACATTATTATCAATAAGAAAGAGCAATGTGCGTGGCCACGTTGCCAAACAAAAAGCCCTTTACTCAGAAGAAATAAAGGGATTAAGATTTGGTTTAAAATAATGCCGGAATTTATTTTTTCAGCAACGAATCTTTCTTATCATATTTCTTTTCAACCTTTTCCTTTAACGTATCACTTTTTCTTTCGAGCCTGTCCTTTGCTGTATCGGCCTTTTCCTGGATTTTATTTTGCATAGAATCCGTTTTATTTTCAATCGCTGACACGGTAGAATCCTTCTTATCTTCCACCTTTTCTGATGCTTCATTCGAATTAGAGTTGCAGGCTGCCAGTGAAAAGGTAATCAGGGCGCCCAATAATAATTTTTTCATTTGGTTTTTTTTTATTTTTTAAAATATATAAAACTATATACTCATTTGTACTTAAGGTAACCTTGAAGATTATTCTTTTTCTTCACAACTTCATCATGTAAACATTTATAAAATAAAAAACCACCGGTTTGTTAACCGATGGCAGTTCGCTTTATGCGATCAGATTATTTGAATGGATACCTGCTATCAAACTGGTAGCACCGGTGTCCATGTTCTATCTGCAGATTGCATGAATACCTCCTTTTTATTTGGTGAAAATTAAAGTTAATAAAAAAAGTCATCTGAAATAAGACCGGGAAATATTTTTGCTATTTTTTATTGAGCTGTTTATTCAGGTCATATTGCAAATCGGGGTGAAGAGTTGACAATGCCTTTGCTATTTTTTCCAGTTGTATTTCGTACATTTTAGCAAATTGTTTATTTCTTAGTGCCGATGCCGGAAAAGCTATAAAACCATTGCAAAATTGTATTAATAATTCTGCTTCCACTTGTTTAGATCCTGAGAAACGAATGTGTTTATTTACGTTTCGAAGAATTTTTCTAATTCCTTTTTTTATATAATAAATATGCCCGGTATTGATTTCATTAAATAAAGCCCTGGTTTCGTTATTTACATTTTCGATGTAAGCGGAAATTTCACTTGCTTCAAAAAGCAGGAAAGTAAGCAGTTCTTTATTCTCTTTCTTAAACCTGGAAAGGCGAAGGCAATAAGTTATAAGATCCGTATTTGTTTTCTCTTCGAGCTCCTTTTTTAATTCATTTATTGACGCGGCTTTCATTGACTGTAAATATCGGAAAAACCAATCTGCGAAAACGTTTTAAACGCTGGAAAAATATGAACAAACATGCTTAAAAGAAAAAAAGGAAACCAATGACGATTTCCTTTTTCCTGGTAATACATGTGTAGTCTTCTTATTGCTTAATAACTTTATTATTATAAAGTACTTCGCCAGCTCCATTATAAACAGAAAGTATATACATACCTTGCTGCAAAGCTGATATGTTGGAGAATTCCTTTCTGGTATTTCCGGCGGTTATTGACCACTTTTCATTTGCGACTTGTTTTCCGGTAATATCAACCAGCCTTGCATTTACCACCTCATCTTTTGAACTTAAAAAATCAACTTGAAGTGAGTTATGGAATGGATTAGCCAGAACAGACACCCCTGTTCTTGCAGTATTAATCTTAACATTTACAGTTTTGGAGTATTTGAAATTACCATCTTTATCTACTTGTTTGATGCGATAGAAATTAACTCCCGAAAAAGGCCTCGGGTCGTATGCATTGTAAGCTTTTAAAACGGAACTGGTACCAGCGCCTTTTATGGTAACAACATAAGACCAAGTGGAATTTCCATCAGCACTTTTTTCGATTTCAAAATAATTACTATTAAATTCCTGGGAAGTACTCCAGTCAACACTTACGCCACTCCCTTTTTGTCTTGCATTAATATTTAAAAATTCAACGGGTGCGGGTCCCCCGGAAGAGCAAAGAGATAAGTTAATATCATCGATGGCAAAATCATTTCCACATCCTCCCGGAGTTGCATCTCTTATAAAATATCTTACCGATGTCACCAGGAAATTACCGGTAGATGGCATCATAAAAAGGGAACTGATCTGAATCCATGTTGGATTCGCAGTCTGTGCAAGATCAGGAGCAGTGTAAGGCGAACCAGCCAGAGGAACCCAATTATTACTTGCATCCAGGTATTCAAGCCTGATAGAAAGGGACGTTAACAACGGTGCAGTGCAACTGCCAAGTGGATCAAGGCTCATTGCATAAAAACTTGCACTATAGCTACCCTGTGGGAAACCTTGTGATCTTGTAATAACATGTTTGTAAAATGTTTCAGTGTAGCCATTAGCAACAAACATTTTCCCATAGTTATTTCCGGTATGATCAGTGGAAGTATGCCAGCCGGTGTTTTGATGGCTGTTATTAATTATTCTATAAGAGGCATGTGCAGTCAGGTTGCCTGTAGCCTGATATGTATACCCGGTTATATCGGGGCTTGAATTTGGTATTGATCCTTCCCCAAAATTGTCGGTAAATAAATTAAGTGAATTGGGACAAGCTGATTGGGAATAGGTGATTGCAGTAAACGAAATTAAAAAGATGAACGAAAGGCATACAAATAACAATGATCTTGTGAAGAATGTAAATTTCTTTTCCATAAAAAAGTTTTAGAGTGTAATTAAATAATCAAACAAGCATTTCCCGGGAATGGAGATATTTAAAGTTCTTCTAAAAAGGGTATTGGAATCTGGGATTAAGTTTTTGGAAGGAAGAGGATGACGCCGTTATGATTTCGGATAGGGGCAAATATAGAATTTAAAAATTGTACTTAAAAGGAAAAGCGAACATTTTTTAACCCAAATCCATTTTACTTTTTCTCTTATAAATGTTTGCGTGTTTAAGGCTTCTCTTACCAGATCAGGGAGTTATCGTCATGGATATGTAAAAGAGTTCGTGTATTGAAAAACGGAATAGATAAAGTCAGCTCTTGCTTTTTTTTAATTGCCAGTGCCTCAAATAACATGATAAACCAGCAAGTATTATATGTTAAGACAGCCCGCGTTTATTCATTTTGCTTCTGATAATTCTATAACTTTCGCCCACTCTTCTGCGCTTACTTTTTGAACGGACAGTCTTGAGATTCTCACCAATTCCATTTCCGAGAGCTTAGCATCTTTCTTAATTTGTAAAAGCGTTACCGGTGTTTTCAATTTTTTTAATGGCTTTATATCTACCGCAACCCAATTGGAGTCTTCAATGGTTGGATCCTGGTACGATTCTTTTACAACTTCAGCGATTCCCACTATTTCCATGCCTTCATTGCTATGGTAAAAAAAAACTTCATCGCCTTTTTTCATATCTTTTAAATTGTTTCTTGCGGCATAATTACGGATGCCATCCCACGAGGTTTTTTTATCTTTTACAAATTGCTCCCAGCCATACACAGATGGTTCAGATTTTATCAGCCAATAATTCATAACCTTAATTAAATTATCCAAAAAATAGTTTAACAAATCTACAAAAAATGGAATGCGGAAATACTGATTTGAATTTCCCCCGGGCTAATAAAAAATATCCCTGATAATTTACCAGGGATATTTATAATAAAATCAAGTTCAAATAATTTATGCAACCGGAGTGGAAGAATTTGTTGCTGAAGCCTGTTTAGCATCTTTATCATTCATGCCGGCATTGATTTCATTTTTTACACTTTCTTTCGCGTCATTAAATTCTCTCACGCCCTTACCGATACCCCGCATAAGGTCTGGAATTTTTTTGCCTCCAAAAAATAAAAGAACTACGAGAAGGATTAATATCCATTCTGACCCTCCGGGCATTGAAAGAAGTAATACGGGTTTCAAAAGATTGCTTAACATTATTTATAAATTTTAGGTGATTGAAAATTTTAGATTCAAAGTTAGGAAATTAAACACGAGGTTTCAGTAAAAATTCTCTTGTTATAGTTACGTCATAATCCAGCGACTGGTTTGGCTAAAGTATTTTTTTTATAAGCAACTAGCCCAATTCCAGCTTTACTTTATTATAGCATACTTTTTTGATTCCTTTGCCTTTCGACCTTCCGGGAGAGAAAAATACTTATTTCATACAGTGCAATAAGAGGTATTGTCACGATAGCCTGGCTTGTCCAGTCCGGCGAAGGGGTTATCACTGCAGCTAATATAAGGATGATCACATAAGCATACTTACGATAAGCCTTTAGCATTTTAGGAGTTACTATACCCACTTTTGAAAGAACAAAAGCTATTACCGGAAGTTCAAAACCAAGGCCGCATCCGAGGATGATACTCGTAAGTGTATCAATAAAATCGTCGAGCGTAGGAAGGTAGGTGTAAGCGCCTGTGTTACCAAGCTTATAATTGCCCAGAAAATTAAAAGTAAAAGGAGCAAGTAAATAATAGCCAAAAGCGGCCCCCGCAAAAAAACAAACGGATACCCAACCAATACTTCCACTAGCGTTTCTTACTTCTTTCGGGCTTAGTGCCGGTTTAATATATCGCCAGGTTTCCCAAAAAATATAGGGGAAAGCAAGAATAATTCCGCCGGTAAAAGAGATGGAAATTGCCGACATAAACGGCCCGCTAACGGTGCTGCCCAAAAGTGGAATATTCACTGGTGGCATGCATAATGCATCGCCCAGGTGTAACAGGTGGCCAAGTTTACATAGGGCGCCGTAGGTAATAAAAGTAGTACGCGCCGGTGCATAAACAATATTATCAAATACCCAATCAATAAAAATAAAAACGAGAACAGTAGCGGAAACTATTGCAACAGCCGCTCTTATAATATGCCATCTTAATACCTCAAGATGATC
>JALZAJ010000465.1 GCA_030948465.1 Bacteroidota bacterium | reverse complement strand
ATGATTTGCGTGGCGCCAAACTTTTTGGCAACCGCTAACCGGCTGTCATCAATATCAATCATAATAATTTCTGCGGGAGAAAAAAATTGTGCTGTTAATAATGCGGCTAATCCAATAGGGCCGGAACCTACGATTGCAACAGTATTTCCCGGTTGCACTTTGCCATTAAGCACGCCACATTCAAAACCGGTTGGTAAAATATCGCTTAGCATTACCAATGCTTCTTCATCACTGCCTTTAGGTATATGATGCAAACTGTTATCTGCATAAGGTATCCGCACATATTCAGCTTGTGTTCCGTCTATTAAATGTCCCAATATCCAACCAATACATGCCGCGTTTGCAATAGTCGCATTTACCGCACGAAGTAATGCAGGAAATAATTACATGATCTCCTTTTTTGAAACCGCTAACCGCACTGCCTGCTTCTTCTACAATTCCTACTCCTTCATGCCCAAGAATCCGTCCTGGTGTTACTTCAGGTACATCTCCTTTGAGTATGTGCAAGTCGGTACCGCAGATGGTAGTTTTTATTATTTTCACAATAACATCAGTGTTATTTTCAATGACTGGCTTTGGCTTTTCCTCCCACGATTTTTTGCCAGGGCCATGATATACGAGAGCTTTCATTTTTTTATCAATTCCATTTCCATTGTTACTTTTTTTTAAAGCGACGTGTGTCTTATCTGTTTTTTCAGGAGTTGCGATGTTATTCATTTGTAATGATTTGATATGATTTGAAGTATATAAGTGTGGTGTGCAAAGTTGGCTGCATTAGTTCGTTGAGGTATTACACAGTTCTTTTCATTTGTTATATCATTCACACATTTGGGAGGAAAAAGTGGGGCTAATGTTCCCTTACTATCTCAGTAGCGTTTTCCGTTAAAGAAATTTCTTAATTAGGATAGCTTCTTGCGACTGCGATGTGTAAAGCATTTACATAAATCCAATGTCCGGTATTTTCTTTAGGATAAAACTTTACTTTTTTATGCAGCCTTTGTTCCCAACAGTTATTCAACAAAGGCGATAAAGTCAAAAGCGGTTGGGCTAACGAACAAGCATGTTATAGAAATAAGTTGTATAAAAAATTTTCCGGTCCAGTTCTAACGGCAGGCGTACCCGAAATTAATTTTCTGATGAGATGAACCCGGCAAAGATTAAATTGTAATCTGAAAATTGTTATCAATCACATTTAGTAATTTCTTCTTCCATAGTTTTCGCTGCAACGGAATTGCAGCCTTCTTTGATCGGTCATTACTACATCCCATTCTTCGATTTCCTGGACTTCGATGCTTATTTTATCCGGATCGGAATCAGAAGTAGGCTGAGTTAATTGCTGGCCGGATTTGGTAGCAGGTGGCTGACTGTATTGGTCATTTTTATTTTCAGTCATTTTTTTAGGATTATTTGTAATTGAAGAATGTTGTAAAGTACCAGAAGCTACTAAATATCCGCAACGATGTCTCCGTAATAATTTTGAAGATTAGCTTCATAAGATTCGCTAATAGCTTCACCGGGTTCATATTCAGGACTGTTCTTTACAGTTTCTTCCGTAACATTAACCATAACTTCAGAAGTATCCCATTCTATATTTTTAATCAGTTTTGGAGAGATGATGACTTTTTTACCGGGAAACCAATGACCCGTATCTATTACCATGAAAGCTATTTTCCAGGAAGTGTCTTCTATTATAAAATCTTCCACGTCTCCAATTTTGCCATCAACAGCATGGATGCTATAACCAGTAACTTTGTGGGTACTCCGCAAATGAGGATCGCTACTAACATCTTTTGTATCCGCGCTATTTTCCTTTTTTACCGCCTCGGCAAGTGGTTCATGAACCTCTGTCATCATTCCCGAAGTTCCCATACCGCCGCCCCAAAGGCCGCCGCCCCAATAACTGGTCCACGGATAATACTCATACATTTCAATTTCATGCTGGCGGGAAACCGGTTGCTCCGTATCAACAAAAGGGCTGTTCTTTATTTTTTCTTTTGTGAGATTAATTGGAAAAACCTCATTCTTCCAATCAGGAGTTAATAGCGCCTGCGGTGATATAAGCACCTTGCGGCCATTGAGCCAGCTACCTGTTTCTACAATTAAATAACGAATAGTCCAGCTTTGATCATCAAATTAAAACTCTTTTACTTTTCCTATTTCGCCATCGGTTGCGCCCATGGTGTAACCAATAAGGCTCTTAATGCTGCGTTTCATGATTTTTTTTATTTTTTTAATTTGCTTAGGCATTTGAATCAATTTTGCCCTCTTCCTCTGTCTTAGTGAATTTGTTTAACAGGTGCTTTTTATCTTTTTGATTTCTTATAAACAGGAATATTATAAGTGCAGCAGCAGCGACAATAACAATGATTATAACAGCCCAATTATTTTTCATAAAAAAATATATTAAAATTCAGAGCGTTTTAAATTACATTCCATTTTTAAAAACTACTCGTATCAAGCACCACCTCACCACTGGGGTATTGAACAGCAGCATCATCTCCGGCAGTAATAAAAATCCTGGTAGGCTTAACAGATGACACTGTTTTTAATGAACTTTTCAATGTTTTGGAAAGTATGCTGCTCGAGGTTTTTAATTGCCCTATATTCTTTGTTCCATTCTGGTCTGTATTTATCCAAACTACGTAAACCTGTTTTGACGGATTGAGCCTTTTCGGATCTGCCAGCCGTATTACGCTCAAATCAATATCGTAATTCTTATTTTTATCTTTCTTCATTTTAACTGATCCCTCAGCAGAGGGAACCACGGATGAAGTTTGGAATGAAATTTTTCTTGCACAGGATGGGAGCATTAGAGCTATAAGTAACAGGATGCCCACAGAAGAAAAATTTATGAAGTAATGATTTGTTTTGACTGATGTCATTTTAAATATTATTATTTTCTCTTTTATAATTATCATCTTATAGCAATGACCACTTAATTCAACGTAGTTAATTTAATTTCCAGTCCCGCTGTTCCGTGAACGAAGAAGAAACCCGCAAAAGTGATTAGCTTAGTTTAGATAAATCATTTTCAATAATTTTTTTCTTCTCCTGGTATTCATCGTTGGTGATTGCTCCCGAAGCAAAACACTTCCGTAAAATATCAAGCGGTGATTCTTTTTTATGTCGCTGACCAGGAATGTTATAGGGAAGAAAAAATATCCAGAATATGAAAATTCCCCAAATGAACCACCAGATCGTGCTCATTCCCAGAAATTGTTATTATACATTTTATTTTAGTTATTTTGAATTTAATATTGCAAAGTTCATTGCTTTAATAAGATTAAGTGTTATACAATTCCATTAATTGGTTACATCATTCACACTTTTCCGAATATTGCTGTTTAGTAATTTAAATTTCAGGACAGTGGATACATCTATTTCTGCTGTGCAAAGCATAGGATTAAAATGCGATTAATCGTCACAGTAAATCGAAATGTATTCTATTCGTAGCCGCTTTTAATAACTGTTGAAATCATTTTAAAGCGCCCATTTGGTTTTATTAGATTTGAAGAATGAGCAGGCACTATAATGCCCTGTCCTGTATTAAGTATATGTGACTTTTTATCAATGACAATGTCCGCCTTACCTTCGATAACCTGCACAAAAGTGTCGAAAGGTGAAATTTTTTCTGATGATCCTTCACCCTTATCAAAAGACATAACTGTAACGTTACCTGTTGATTTTTTAATAATTGTTTTACTAACTACGGAGTTAGGTATAAATTCAATAATCTCTACAATTATGTGTGAATGTGATTTTTGAAGTTCAGTATTATCCGGCCTGACAACGTTTTTTATTTTCGGTTTTATGGTTTTTTCCATTCAGTAAAGATGCATATTGTTTCATTACTAAGTGTTACATAACTCTGTAAATAGATTACATGATTCACACATCTTCAAGCATAGAAAGCCTTTTATCTTTAATTAGGTTAAAATGAGTAGGCGTGAGTCCAGTTACTTTTTTAAACTGTGCAGAAAGATGTGCAACGCTGCTATAATGCATCTGGTGAGCAATCTCTGTAAGGGTCAATTCATTATACACCAGCAATTCTTTGACCCGCTCAATCTTGTGAGCAATCATAAAATGTTCAATGGTGGTGCCCTGCACTTCTGAAAATAGATTGGCGAGGTAAGTATAATCGTGTTGTAATTTTTGGCTTAAGTATTCAGAAAAGTTTATGGATAGGGGTTCTTCAGAATAATGCACCAGTTCAATAATTACATTTTTTATTTTTTTAATTAATACACTCTTTTTATCTTCCATTAGCTCAAGACCTGACTTTAACAATGCTGCCTTAAACTGTTCCTGCTGCGGCGGTAAAATGTTTTCCATTATTTCTATCTCACCCATTTCCACTGTAGTATAGTGGAGACTCAGTTTGTTCAGTTCAGCCTTTACCAACATTTTGCAACGAATGCAAACCATATTTTTGATGAATAATTTCAAAGTGCTTGTTACGGGAACGATTACAATTATTATATATAGTGTCGGATTTTATTTTCTGATCTCAGTCTTTAAAATTACTAGATTAAAAGGTAGCGCTATATAATGAAAACGACATAAAACGGATTTAATCTATAGCAGATAATAACTTATATATAAAAGAATAAACTCGAAGCGGTTTTAAATACGACATTTTATGTATTTAATTATTTTACAATAGTTCGGTAGTTTTTTAAGCTGCCAATCGCCCTATATCGAGGCATTGGTAATAAATTCGTTTTATTTTTTCACAATTCAGGTCTAAAGCTAAGTTTGAAAATATTCTTTCCGTCATTATTTTATTATAAAACATCAGTTTGATGTTG
>JALZAJ010000463.1 GCA_030948465.1 Bacteroidota bacterium | reverse complement strand
AATTCCAAATGCGATGCTGTTCAATAGTTTTGGCTGTGGCTCTATTCCGGCATTACCATAAAAATGACCCAAACAAATACCATCACCTAACCCGTCAATTAATAAAGCGCCTGTTTCAACGGCATAGTGGATAAGGCTTTCATCCATTGTTACATGACTGCTGTCGCAAATTATTACCGCAGGGTTTTTTACACCATTCTTCATCAATTCAACAAACATGCTGCGAATGCTTTGCATGCTGTTTTTATTGGTTGAGCTAACACAGATTACAGCGGTTTTATCTCGCCTTAATTTTTCAAACAAGTTGTTCAAATCTTCTGCAGGCGATCCTTCACTAAAACAATCAATCATTACAAAATTTATAAAAGCTGATTTTGTAATTGTATCATCTGAGTATTGAGCTGAATCTAAAAGAGGAAAATATTTTTCTTTATCAACTGCAGATAACCATTTCTCGTGAAACAATAAAACTTTTAAAGTTCCCGGTAAATCAAACGACAAGATTTCATTACAAAATATATAATCCGCTGCAGCATCTCCTATTAACCATTTATCAATTGAAGCATTATAAGTATAACCAATAGCTTTCAGGTCTGCCGGGCTCACAGATCCAAATTTACTTAGATCAGCAACCACTACCGGCACATGATTATAGCCTAGATTGCTAACCTCAAATGTTTCACGTCTTTTGTACTCAAAAGGATTGTATTGTAATTTTTTTTCTTCAGGTACTCGCTCGTCGGTTGACGGTAGTCGCTGGGGGGAATATCGCTTCACCAAATCTTTACATACTGGAATTTCAAACTCAGGATCTTCTGTTAAAGAAACCCGTATTGTATCGCCGATCCCATCTTCCAGCAAAGTGCCAATGCCAATAGCAGATTTAATTCGGCCATCTTCGCCATCGCCGGCCTCTGTTACTCCAAGATGTAAGGGATAACACGCACCAAATTCATTGGTCATGTGATTAATCAATAATCTATATGCCTGCACCATCACAAGCGGATTGCTGCTCTTCATACTCAGCACTATATTGTGGTAATTTTCATCTCTCGCAATGCGCAAAAATTCCATAGCGCTTTCAACCATTCCATTTGCAGTGTCGCCGTACCGGCTCATGATGCGGTCGCTTAGGGAACCATGATTGGTACCTATACGCATGGCAGTACCATATTCTTTACAAATAAGGATGAGCGGCGTAAACCGAACTCTTATCCTTTCTATTTCTTCAAGGTATTCGGCATCAGAATATTCTATTTGTTCAAACTTTTTCTTATCAACATAATTTCCGGGGTTCACTCTTACTTTCTCTACAATGCGGGCTGCAATTTCTGCGGCATTTGGTGTGAAGTGAATATCAGCAACTAACGGTGTCGTATAGCCTCTTTTGTGAAGTTCATTTTTTATATTCGATAAATTTTCTGCTTCTCTTTTTGAAGGAGCTGTTATACGTACCAATTCGGCTCCAGCTTCAATACAACGAATGCTTTGCTCAACAGTGGCAATCGTATTCATTGTATCTGTGGTCGTCATGGTTTGAATGCGAATAGGATTAAAATTCCCCAATAGTAAATCTCCCACCTTAACTTCAAGCGTTTCCAGCCTTTTATATTGAGTTAAAGATTCAGCATATAATTCCATCCTAAAAAATTTTATGGGCAAAAATACGATTTATGGAGAGGAGATAGCGATGGCAATTCATTGCGTAGCTTAAAGCTAACGGCTAATGAATAGCTTAAGCAATGTTTTGAAACTTGGTTGCGAAGAAAGATCGTTGTATCCAATTGAAAATTCAAGGCAATCAATAAATAGTTTTAAGCCTGAGCGTATGTCAACATAAAATATATTGGGAATCAGTTTAGTGAATTTCATTTAAGTTGATTATTTTCTTTATGAAAATTATTTATACGATCAACCATTAAATTGCCGGAGGTGATGATCTATATGTTTATAAACAAAATATCCAATTTGTTCAGTTGTCATCTTACCAAAAAAAGGATGCATAAAGTTCGGGTTTGAAAAATTTTCGTATTTCTTAATCCGGGAAACCCACTCCGCTTTTTCTACTGAAACATCGCCAATTCCTGGTATGGTAAGTTCCGGAATTGTAGGCGTATTTCTTCTTAGTGGTGTTTCATCTTTTAATACATTTTTTAAAGCTATTTTTCCAAATATCCGCCCCAGGAATGCTCGTTTATGGTTTTGGTTTTCCTGCATCATGTCATCCGAAAGGGTACAATGTTTAAGCATTTGATACAAATTCATTTTACCCCATTGAGCAGTGCAACTTTCACCAAGAGAATTAATTCTGGTAATTATTTCATCCCTTACCGCTTTATCAAATATTGTTTTCATATTTTTATTTTAAACAAGTTGTGACAATGAAAACCAATTGCCTGAGTCGTCTTTAAATAACGCTTCTGTGCCATAAAATTCTTTTGTTGGTGGTTTTATAAATTCGACACCTTTGCTTTTCAGTTCTTCATACGTTGCGTAAATATCCTTGCATGTAAAGACGCCTGGCCCAAATGTTCCTTTCTTAATAAGCTCAGTCATTAATTTTGCTGTTTCTTCATTAAACATTGTTCCAACCGTAACAGGAAATAATGTAATTTCTAATTCCGGTTGCTCGTTTGGAGTCACTGTTAACCAACGGGCATTTCCGCCCATGGGCACATCCACCTTTACTTTAAGCCCGAGTTTATTTGTGTAAAAATCGTATGCGCTCTCCTGATTGAGAACATACACGCATACATGTGTCATTTTAATAATCATTGCCTTTGATTTTAATGAATGCTGCCATAACAAACTATTCATGGCTAATAAAGCTGTAAAGTTCTGCAACAAATTAATAAGCTACTATTTCAAAATTGCTATTTTTC
>JALZAJ010000020.1 GCA_030948465.1 Bacteroidota bacterium | reverse complement strand
TAAATTTCCAGGTTTGATTTAGAGGCGAGAGAGGCCAGGCGATACAAATAATTGTACAACGATTTTTTATTGTGAGCCTGCGGCATTGATTTTTTTACGAACGAAGCCCCTTTTTTTACCAAATAATTTTTTTTGAAAAAGTCGTATTGAGCAAATGGCACATACCGCCTGTAGCCGCCAAACAGTTCATCAGCGCCATCTCCATTAAGAACAACTGTTACGTATTTTTTTGCTTCCTTACTTACATAATAACTAGGAATAGCAGAACTATCAAAAAAAGGTTCGCCATAATTTGACAAAATATTTTCAATATCATTAGTGAGATTATCAAACGAGATTTTAATTTCTATATGCTGTGTGTTATATTTTTCGGCAACCAGCCTTGCCAATGGAGCTTCATCGTATTCGCCTTCGAATGAAACCGTAAAAGTTTTCAGCTTGTTATTATACTGTGTGGCAATGGCTGTTATTAAACCACTGTCGATTCCGCCGCTTAAAAAACAACCCACTTCGAGATCGCTGGATTCGAGTCTTCTCTTTACACCCTGGTGAAGATATTCATCTGTTTTTTCAAGGCATGTTTTTAACGGGTCTTTATTTTGCACGCTATAAAAATCACGAATATTCCACCACCGCGTTTCAGTGATAGCAAGGGAGTCGCAATTAATTACCAGGAAAGTTGCCGCCTTCAATTCCTTTACATTCCTGTAAGGAGTAAGTTGCCCGTAAAAGGAGCCCAGGCGCAGATAATGATAAAAATTTTCCTGCTCAATAGCTGGATTTATCATTTTTTTAATGCAGTTCAGTTCGCTGGCAAAAGCAATTTTACCGTTATCCTTGTAATAATAAAAGGGCTTTTTGCCAGCCCGGTCCCTTGCGATAAAGAGCTCGTTTTTTGTTTTGTCATAAATAATGAAAACAAACATTCCATCAAGGTATTGAAGAAAATTTGTCCCAAATTTATCATAAAGTAAAAGCAATGTTTCGGTATCAGAAGATGTGCTTGCGTTTAAATGAAACAGTTTACGGAGTTCAGCGTGATTGTAAATTTCACCGTTAAAAATGATCACATATTTGTCGTAAAGCGACATGGGCTGTTTGCCGCCGGCAATATCGAGTATAGAAAGCCTTAAGTGAAACAGGTTTATATTCTGGTATTGGTAACCGTTATGTTCATCAGGCCCGCGATGGCCCATTGTTTCTATAACATCATCATAGGAAAGCCTGTAATTAACCGTTCCCGCAAGTCCGCACATTGTTCAAGTTTTTTCCGCCACAAAGTAACTTTAATATTCCTTATCGTGAACCCAAAAAGATTCATCCGCTGTAAATAACTTAATTAAATGCCGGAGAAAATACCATTTCTGGTTTCGTACGATTGTTAACTTTTTGAAGAGTTTTTCGCAATGATTTTTCTCTCACTTTTTCATAAATAAGAAAGAGCGAGATGGTGTAGAATGGCAGGCAGGGAATCTTATACCTCACCAAAGTTCCGAAGTTAAGAGTGCTTGCTCCAACGAAAAGCGCGAACACTATTGAAAAGATAAAACAATACATAATAAGCGGATCGGACAATATCAGCTTTATAAAAGTTTTTAGCCCGCTTTTAAAAAGTATATAGATAGTAAAGAACAGTAGTACCAGGCTTTCTAACGAAGCAAGCAATGAAGATAGCTTTCGTGACTCCCATAAAAATGGCCGGAAAAATGTGGTGAATACAGCTACAGGAGCCAACTTGATAAGCCCTTTGAAGGTACCGTCAAACTCAACGCCCAGATCAAAATTTGAATCGGCGGTTTCATTTCCATCCATGGCGCTAAACGCTCCGTTCAAATGTTGAATGCTTTTGGTAAGATCATTTACAGCGTACCCGCCAAGCTCTTCATCATACGAATTGAGGACGACTGTAAATCCATACATGCTCATAAATATCAATGCAGGTGCAAGCATATATTTCAGCAGCCGGTTTTTTATCCCCTGCATATTTTTAAGTATAATAAAAAGTATAAAGAATGGCAGATACGAAATGAGAATATACACCTTCAACACGGCAAGAAGGTAGCCAAAGAAGAAGAGGATCAGCATATTTTTTATAAAACTTTTTTTACGGTAAAGCATTTCATATACCGCATAGGTAACCCAGCCAATAGACGCAATACAAAGTGTATCTTTTAAGACTCCCGAGCTCCAGAATACCAACGTTGGAAAATAAAGAATGCTTATTGCAAATTTTTTGTGCAGGTGAGGATACTGTTCATAAAAGAAAAGGAAAAGCTTCCAAAGGCCGCTAAAAGCAAGACATGCAAAAAGGAGATTTATGGCAGCATACCGGCCAAAGGTGATAAAAGAAAGAATCACAACAATTCTTGTAACCATAAAATTAGCTTCAGACTTGAAATAGCCTGCATTCCATGGATCTTTCAATAAGGTTTCATCAAATCCTTTTCCCTTCTGCAGTATCCAATTTAAATTATGAAAATCGTTTAAGATAAGTTGATAGATGTTGTTCCCCTCCTTTTGGTACAAACCTATAGAATCGCCTGGCGACAGGTAAACGCTAAAAATTGTAAATGCAAAGCATCCGATTATTTTTATCCAAAAACCCTGCCTGTGGTATTTTCTTAAAATTGGATCATCATAGGTATTTCTCAGTCTCCTGAAAAAGAGGCTTGTCAAAAGAATGAATATTGGGAATAATATTAAATCTCCATAGCCCATTTAAAAGGTAAGATTTTATTCATGTGGTAATTGATTTAGCGCGAGCAGATCTTCGGCATTATAGGGATGACGAAGCAGGCGATGATAAGGATCCTTTTAAAATTTTAACCCGCTCCATTAAAAATCCGCCAACACCATTTTGAGAAGATGAAAGTCTTTTTAAAATTAATGGCGGTGTTGCATCACAGTTATTGGTAAAGGCATCGGTCATGGGCCAAAGTAAAAAACTTAACTTTTTTACCTTGTTGGTTTTTTGAAAAATAATGATAGTTGTTGCGAAGGCAATTAAAAAAACGATGTACATCATAAATGCCAGGATCGAACTTTTACTAAATTTTGTTTTTAGAATAAAAAAACGATTGCGCACATAATAATACATTTTCCAGTTACTCGTGATTGACCAATCGTTTTTATAGGAATAAACACAGGCCGGATGATAATGAATACTTTTTGTTTTTGTATAAAACGGGATTTTGTTCTTCTTAACTATCCTGTAGAGATATTCCGTTTCATCACCCCATAAAAATAAGTTGGCCTTAGGAAAACCGACTCTTTCAATTATCTTCCGGTGGAGCAACGTACCATTAAAAGGATGAGCTACACTTTTAATTTTATCCTCTCTCACCTCATCTATATAAGCATAATCAGATGTTTTCCAAACAAAACTTTTTCTATCCTCTTTATTAATAACGGCGCAGTTGCGAAGGCATAGTTCTTCGTGATCCCCTTCCAGCAATATTTCAAGCGCATCTTGTTTCGGGTATCCGTCGTCATCCATCAGCCATATCCAGCTATACCGCATTTCAAAAGCAGTCTTTATTCCTTTAGAAAAACCTCCTGCGCCCCCTACATTTTTTTGCGTAATAAAATCAACATCCGGCTGCAGGTGAAGCCAATCTTCGGTAGCATCTGTACTTCCATTGTTGATCACAAGTATTTTATCAACTTTTCGTGTTTGATTTCGTAAAGCGGTGATACATTGAGCAAGGAGTTCCTGGCGGTTGTACGTAACAACTACAGCGATAACATCGTCCATAGAATAGGAATTTGGTTTTGACAGATTCGGATATACTTATGCAATAACGCGAAAGGAATATTTGTTATTGCAAGCTGTGTTGGATTTTTCAGGGATTTTACGATAGGAAAAATCGAACCCTTTGCGTAGACTACGTTATTGCAACGTACTAATTGATGTTATGTTTTTACAGAATCACAACAATTCAATATTTGGAAAAACGGGAAGCTTTTGATGATCTTTAAAGGCAGTATAAAACTTTTCGGAAAAATCGAGCGATTCTCCGATTACGTGATGCATATCCATATAGCGATAGGTAGCTAATCTTCCCAGGAACGAAACATTTTTTAATAATTCCGCTTCTTCGCGGTATTTACGCAATAATTCTTTATCGGCAGCAAGGCGTTTGGGATAAAAAGGAATATCATCCCGGGTGGTTTCTTTACTAAATTCTTTAAAGCAAATGGTGTTCTCATGTACCTCCCACGGTGCGAAATGTTTATGCTCCGTTATGCGTGTATGCTTCACCGTTTCATCGCAATAGTTTATTACCGCAGTACCCTGGTAATCACCATTTGCATAGAATGGTTCAAAAGTAACCGTACGGTAACCAAGCCTGCCGAACCTAAAATTAAAAAAAGCATCCAGTGGACCGGTGAAAAAAATATGATCGTATGAAGAAAGATCTTCTGAAGGTGAAAATTTTCTATTTAGGGTAACATGAATATTCTTTTTATCAAGAAGCTTTTCAACAAAAACCGTGTATCCTTCAACGGGCATCCCTACATAAGGATTGTTATAATAATTATCATCATAATTAAATCTTACGGGCAGCCTTTTTAGAATCGCCGCCGGCAATTCAGAAGGTTCACATCCCCATTGCTTTTTTGTGTACCCGTAGAAGAAAGCCTTATAAAGATCGGTTCCGATAAATTTTAATGCCTGCTCTTCAAAATTTTTCGGATCCGTAATGCTTGTGTCAGCCTGGGACTTCAGGAAGGTTTTTGCTTCTGCAGGCGAAAATGTTTTATTAAAGAACTGGTTGATAGTATGAAGCGTAACAGGAAGCGTATATACGTTACCGTTACTTATTGCTTTTACTTTATGAGCAAATGGTTTTAATTCCACAAAACCATTTAAAAAATCCCAAATTTCTTTTTTATCCGTATTAAAAATATGCGGCCCATACTGATGAACCATAATGCCTGTTTGGCTGTCCCTTGCTGTGTAGCAATTACCTGCTATGTGAGATTTTTCTTCCCAAATATCAATTTTGCAGTCCGGTATAAGTTGCGAAACTCGGTGAGCTAATACAGCGCCTGAGAATCCTGCTCCTGCAATAAGAAAGTATGAAGACATACATAAACTATTAGTTATAAAATCTAAAAATTAATCATTTCCACGCACTTTAATACACTTATTTTTGCCCGCGAAAAATAGCAAGGTTTAATGAATTCTAAACATAATTACGAGAGGCCGCCCGACCAGGTGATTCAAACAACAACCAGGGAAATAAATATTTTTAGCGTTCACGGGGGGAACATTGATAAAAAGGTGGTCAATGATTTTGGAGAAGAATGGCTAAAATTTAATGCATTTACCGATGATCTTATTAAAAAGGCAGGACAAGAATATTTTGATATTGTTGATGAAAAAATAGTCAATAAAGATACTTACGCCATTGATATAGGCTGTGGAACGGGTCGCTGGACAAAATACCTTTCTTCTCAGGCCGGATTTATTGAAGCAGTGGATCCCAGCAATGCGATTTTTGCTGCAGATAAATTGTTAAGTGAAGTCAAAAATGTACGGCTTACAAAAGCCTCAGTGGATACATTGCCTTTCGCTGATGAAACCTTTGATTTTGCTATGAGTGTTGGCGTTCTTCATCATATTCCTGATACAAAGCAGGCCATGCAGGATTGCGTAAAGAAAGTGAAAAAGGGAGGATACTTTTATGTTTATTTATATTACAATTTAGATAAGAGAGGGTTTTTGTTTAAGCAGTTGTTTAAACTTTCTGATAGGTTAAGAAATATTATAAGTAAAATGCCCGGTGGTTTAAAAAAAATAGTTTGCGACGTTTTAGCAATTTTAATTTACATGCCATTAATATTATGGGTAAGATTTTTATCGCTTATAGGCTTACAGAAAACAGCCCGGAAAATGCCGTTAAGTAATTACAAAAACAAATCATTCTTTAATATAAGAAGCGACGCACTGGATCGTTTTGGCACAAGCCTTGAGCAGCGATTTTCGGAAACAGAAATAAAAAATATGATGCTGAATTGTGGCTTAACTAACATTTTAATCAGCCCTTCTGCACCATATTACCATGCAATTGGAAAAAAATTATAAGGGTTACTTTAAAATCGCCGTATAAATCTTTTTATACTTTTCAATAGCTTTTTCTAAATTATAATATTCTTTAGCGCCGTTTCTGATAGCGTTTTTATCGAAAAAATTTTTTTTAGAAATGGTCTCTGCAGCTTTTTCAAACTGACCGTCATTCAATTCATGCAATACAATTCCCGAGTTATTTTTTTCTACTATTTCCGCTACGTCGCCCACGCCGGAATTTGTAATCACAGGAATTCCCATAGCCATTATTTCTCCATGCTTAGTGGGCGAAGATGATTGTTTAGAATAGCATGGTTTAATAAAAAATACCGAATAGTTACTTAAAGAAAGAAAGAGCGGAACTTCATGCCGTTGTGCATGTTTTACTATAATTTTCCCGCGTGCAATTCCAAACCTTTCTGCTATTGTAAAAATAATTTCATGCTGATGGGGAGTGATAAATAAAAATTTTGCATTAGGAATTTTACATGATAAGCATTTGCAAAACCTCATCATTTCATCGGTGAGATACCATCCGCCAATGGATCCAAGATAGCTAATGACGAAATCGTCATCGCCGATGTTCACTTCTTTTTTTAAATCATTTTTAATTTTTTGATTAAACCTTTCCGGATCAAAAAGTTTCAAATCCACACTACAGGGAATTACCTCTATTGGAGTTTGTTTTTTTAGCTGAGGCCAGCTTTTTATTATACGTTCTGCAGCATACGTAAGGCATACAATGCCATCGCAATTTTTCACTTCCTCATCTTCTTTTCTTTTAAAAAAAGTATAGATGGTTTTATAAAAAAAATTACTCTTGTTCCACATGCCTCCATCTATTCTGCTATCAGCATAAAACTCACGTATATCATGGAGAAATTTAATTCCAAATTTCTTTTTCATCCACAAGCCAATTAACGAAGGAACACCGGCGCGGGTGTGAACCATGT